>NZ_CFHRBF010000013.1:0-271750 GCF_984380535.1 Thalassoroseus sp. | reverse complement strand
AGGTGTCTGCCGCAAAAGCAAAGGGTGAATCGCTTCATCTGTCTCACTTGAAGACCTCAATACTCCGATTTGTCCCAATGTTTGTCCCAATCAGTGGGACAAACAAAAACGTGCTCCGCAAATTATTGCAATAAAGCAACTTACGAAGCACGCAGTTTTCAAAGCGGAGAGAGAGGGATTCGAACCCTCGGTACCCCATAAGGGTACACCGGTTTTCGAGACCGGCACATTCGGCCGCTCTGTCATCTCTCCTGGTAGGTTTACTTCGGCCGACAATTATCGCCGTTAATCGCGAAATGTCAAGGTCGACACCGGGATACGTTTGCAGCCTCCACGGTGGTAGGAAACTTTCTGTCAGTCTCCGGGTGATTGATAACGGAATTCACTTCTTGTTACGATCTGACCAATTCACTTTGGTTGATTGGTCGTCGACCACCAACTCAAAGTTGTCTTGACGAAACCAGAGGATCGACGGGCGACGGTGCACCGCTTGATCACTTCGACAACAAGTTACGGAATCATCTATGAAGTCGCTCTGCCTGTTGCTGGGAATCTTATCGTTTACGACATCGCCGTTTGCCTTCGCGGATGACGGTGCAGACCGGCCCGCGGTGTCGTCCCCTCCAAAAGGGGAATTGCGAAGCGGCACGTTTGCGGAAAGTGAAATTTATCCCGGTACGATGCGTGCGTATCAGGTTTACGTTCCTGCGCAATATCAGGCCGATGAACCGGCAAACTTGATGGTCTTCATGGATGGATTGAATTACGCGAAGCCCAAGGGAGCATTTCAAGTTCCGGCGGTTTTCGACTTGTTGATTCACCGCGGAGAGATGCCGGTCACGATTGCGGTTTTCGTCAACCCGGGCACGGTTCCCGCCACCAAAAAGGGGGCCAAGGCGCGGAGTAATCGCTCGTTCGAGTATGACTCCTTAGGTGACCGCTACGCCAACTTCCTGATCAACGAGTTTCTCCCGGTCGCTCTGAAGGGTTTGAACGTTTCGAGCGATCCCGCGAATCGAGCGGTCTGTGGCATTTCTTCCGGGGGAATTTGTGCGTTCACAGTCGCCTGGGAGAAGCCCGAACAATTCGGCAAAGTGATGAGCCATATCGGAAGCTTCACGAACATTCGTGGTGGTTGGGCCTATCCCGGTTTAGTACGACAGACAAAAAGTCATCCGAAACCTATCAAGGTCTACCTCCAAGAAGGGAAGGATGACCTGAACAATCTGCATGGCAATTGGCCTTTGGCAAATCATGATTTGGCAGCAGCTTTGCAATACGCTGGGTATACGTATCAATTCGTCGTGACCGAAGGTGGACACAGCGGGAAGTGGGGCGGGCTAGAGTTGCCGAATGCTTTGCGATGGCTGTGGTCTAACGATGCGAAATCAACGCACATTGCCTCGACGGAATCCAAGCCGCCCTGGAAACCGCATCCGGACGCGGTTCGGCAAGACGGTGTCCCCGTAGGTGAAGTCATCGAAATGCCCGCGTGGGAATCGAAGATATTCCCCAATACGATTCGCGAGTGGTCCATTTACGTGCCGGCTCAATACGATCCCGACCAACCGGCGGCGCTCATGGTCTTTCAAGACGGCGAACGCATGCGACAGCTGAACGGGCGATGGCGAATACCGATTGTCTTTGACAACCTCATCGCACGGAAGGAAATGCCTCCCACCATCGCCGTCTTTATCAATCCCGGAGACGATAACACGAAGAAACAACGGAACCGGCGACCATCGAATCGTAGCTACGAATACGACAGTCTTGGCGATCGTTACACACGATTTCTGCTCGAGGAAATCATTCCAGAAGTCAAAAAGAAGTACGTGATTTCCGATGCCCCAAACATGCATGCGATCGGCGGATCGAGTTCCGGCGGTATCTGCGCGTTCACAGCTGCCTGGGAACGCCCGGACTATTTCCGCAAGGTGTATTCGAGCGTCGGAAGTTTCACGAATTTGCGTGGCGGCAATGTCTATCCGTCGCTTGTTCGTAAAACCGAACAAAAACCGATTCGTGTCTACATGGCTGATACCAGTGGCGACATCGACAATGCCTTTGGAAGTTGGCCTTGGTCGAATCAATTGATGGCGTCGGCTCTGGAGTACATGGGATATGACATCCGGTTCGATTGGGCGGAAGGCTATGCTCACAACGCGGACTTCGGCAGTTCCCGCTTTCCCGAAGCAATGAAATGGCTGTGGCGTCAGGAAACCCACGAACCGACCTACAACACGGCGGGCGACCTGGGCGGTGATCTCACGCTGCTGAACTTGCTGGTTCCCGGCGAGTCGTGGGAACTGGTGGCGGACGAACTGGGTTTCGCCGACGCACTATGTGCCGATGCAGACGGCAACGTCTATTTCTGTGATATGCGGAAACCAATGATCACGCGAATCGATGCGACAACCGGCGAACAGACCGAAGTCGCCGAGCTTTCGGTCAGCGGGTTGGAATTCGGGCCGGACGGTCTTCTCTACGCGTGCCAAGGTTCGAAACAGCAAGTGATTTCGATCGACCCGCGTACCGGTGAAGACAAAGTTGTGGCGACTGAAGTCCGTCCGAACGATTTAGCGGTCACGAAAGACGGTCAAATCTTCATCACAGAAACAAAGGCTCAATACGTCACGCGAATTGATTCGAAGACCGGTGAGAAAACAGTTGTCGATCAGGGTATCAATCGGCCGAATGGCATCGCTTTGTCGAATGATGGCGGCACGCTCGCCGTGTCCGAGTACGGCGGTCAATACACCTGGATGTTCCGCGTTAACCCTGACGGTTCACTCGACGCCAAGATGCCGACGATGTCTCTGCGGTTGCCGATCGACTACGACGGCGAATTCCGCTTCAATTCACCACCGCCTTATCAGAGCGTTGCCCGCGGTGATGGAATGGCGGTCGACAAGAAAGGCCGGTACTACGTGACAAGCCAACTCGGCGTGCAGATCTTCGACCCCACTGGTCGTCCTTGCGGAGTTCTTCCGAAACCCCGCGAGGATCAACCACTGACGACATGTATTCTCGGCGGAAGCGATCATTCCATACTCTTTATTGCTCATGGCAAGCAAATTTATCGTCGCAAACTGACGGTCGAGTGATTCAATTCTTCGCCGCCCAATCCGCGCCCTGTCAGCCAGAGAATTGCGGTGCCGTCTTGGGACGTTGACAGAAGATGGCTACCATCGGGTGAGAACGACACACTCGTAAGACTTTGTGTGTGTCCTTTGAGAGTGAGAAGTTCTTGCCCGTTGCTAGCGTCCCAAACTTTTGCGGTATTGTCTCGGCTAGCGGTCACGAGACGACGCCCGTCTGGCGAAAACACACCCGACGTCAGCCCCGCAGTGTGTCCGGTAATCGTCTGCATGAGTTCGACTGTTGGGTTCGCATCGTCAATCAAACGCCAAACTCGTGCGGTTTCATCGTCACTGAGTGTGAGGATTCGCTTCCCGGGGTGATCGAAACGAGCAGCATTGACCGCCCATTGATGTCCTCGGAGCACGCATAACTCTCGACCGGTCGCGACATCCCAAAGTCGGGCAGTTCTGTCCGTGGAACCGGTCAGTAGACGTTGTCCGTCTGGTGAGAACGTGACCGAACGCACGGTGGTTTCGTGTCCTAAGAATTCCCGAAGCGTATTACCGGTGGCCACGTCCCATAGCACGACCAACCCGTCACTGTCGGCAGAGGCCAATACTTTTCCATCGGGAGAGTAGGCAATTGCTTGAATGTCGTCTCGGTGGATGCCTGCGAACTTGCGGACCGCTTTGCCGGTGTGCAAATTCCAGATACGGACCGAGTCGTCCCAGCTTCCCGCAGCCAGCGTTTTGCCATCCGGCGAGTATGCGATTGCCGCGACTGTCCCAGTGGGGTTAAAGGAAGTTAGTGGTTGTCTCGTTTTCGAATTCCACATTTGAACGTCATTGCCCGCGACGGTAATCAGCGAGCGACCATCCGGTGAAAACCGAGCCGTCTGCAACGTGCCAATCTCTGCCGGAAAATCCCGCAACGAGTAATCCGGTTCGTCGGCGAGCCCTGCTGACTCATCCATGATACTCCAGACAGACACCGTTCCTGTTTCCGCCTGCACACCGACCACCTGAGAAGCTGCTTCCGATAGGTGCAGCGTTTTGAAGGTACCGTCGTCTGCCGATTGAATCGCCACCACTTCTGGTGGATCGAGTTTCCAGATTCGGAGTTTTTGATCCTCGCACGATGTCAGGGCATGTCGACCATCTGGGAAAACTTCCAACGCCAGAACGCCGGCAGGATGTTTGAGAATATCGTCGCGTCGTTCTTGACCGTTTCGCACGTTCCAACGCGTGACAGTTTTATCTCGGCTCGCGGTGACGACGTAGGCATCGTCCGGCTGGAATTCCGCATCCGTAATGGACGACGAATGCCCTTCCAACGCGTGCAGCAGTTTTCCGGTTGTCGCATCCCACAACCGCCCGTGACCGCGACTATCGCCGGTGTAAATCATGGTGTTGTCGTGCGAATACGCAACGACGGTAATTGGCGAGCGATGCCCGACCAACTCGCGAGTTGGGGACGACAGCGATTGTTTCGTATGGTCCATCGCTATTTGAATATCCTTGCTCTGCAGATCCCAGAGCAAGGCATTGTTGCGATCACTTCCTGTCACGAGCCACCGACCGTCCGGGGAAATCGTCAATGCCGATTCGCGGCCGGTCCCGTGGAATTGGACCGCTTCAGTGCCTTTCGCCAAGTCCCACATGTGGACGGAATTGTCGAAAGCCGATGTAAAGAGCCATCGACCGTCCGGCGAAAACCGCACGTCTTGCGTGAGAAAATTGTGGCCTTCTGCTAGTTCTAAGTGAACGGTTCCCGTTTGGACGTTCGCGACTCGAACGGTTTTGTCGCGACCAGCAGTCGCCACCCACTTCCCATCCGGACTGAACGTTCCCGCGAGCACAGCTTCCGAATGACCATCTAGGACATGTCCCCCGACGACTCGAATTTCATCGCCACCGCCGATGTCCCACTGCTTGATGTTCCCATCTTGGCTGCCGGAGAGTATCGACTGACCATCCGGAGAGATTGCACAGGCTCGAACCCAACCGGCATGACCTTGAAAAGTATCCACGATGCGGTCGGCTTTGAGACTCCACAGAATGACGGTGTTGTCATCAGATCCCGCAAGCACGAAACGACCGTCTTTCGAGAAGTCCACGCATCGCACGGAGGCTGTGTGGCCGTTGAGTTTGCGGAATCGCGTTCGTTCGGGAGTCCGCCCCTCGGCAATTCGTTTCAGCGAAGTCTTCGGCATGTCTTCGGGACGCCAGAGAATCACTTGCCCATCGTTATCAGCCGACACAACGTATCGACCATCCGGCGAAAATTGAGCACAGAACACAGGGCATTGATGCCCGCTGAACTGAGCCAACTGTTCGGCCGTTTCCGTGTCCCAGACAATTGTCGTGCCATCTTGGCTAGCGGTGACGATCCGCGAACCGTCATCCGAAAACCCCGCCGACCAGACCCACCAGAAATGGCCGACAAACTGTTGAACCTGCTCACCGGTTTTCCAGTCCCACAGCCGAGCGGTGTTATCGTAGGAACTTGTGAGCAACCATCGCCCATCGGGTGAGAATTCGATATCCAGCACGGCATCGGTGTGCCCATTGATCGCGCGAACCGGTCGACCGGTTTCGGCGTTCCACACACGAACCGGACCAGTCGGATCATTGCTTGCGGTCGCGATCCACTGGCCGTCGGGGCTGAAACAGGCGTCGTGGACGTATTGCCCTTCATGTGTGAGCTGAAGTAGTTGCTTGCCGGTTTTTGCGTCATGAATACTGGCTTGGGAATTCCAAGTTGCAGAAACAAATTTCGTTCCATCAGGGGAATACGAGATCGCATCGACAGGTGCATCGGTTCGGATCGTTTGTCGACTTTGATGACAGAGATGCATCAATCGGGCCCATTCCCAACCACGAAGATCGGTTTCATCGGCGTTGGGCCGACACGCTTGAAGTAACGTCAACGCGACGCCGAACGCTTGTTCGTCGATCTTGGTCGCCGCTAGTTGAATTTGGGCGACGTATGACTCATAAGCTTCTGCAGCGCGAGCCGCGATTGCTTCCTGTTTGGCTTGCTCTTCGAGAGTTCGAGCACGAAGTGCTTCCTCCTTGGCTTGTTCTTCCAATGCGCGAGCCATCAGCGCGTCTTCTTTGGCTTGCTCTTCCAGTGCCTTTGCCTCAAGGGCCGCCAACTTGGCCTTTTCTTCGAGTGCCTGAGCTTCCAGAGCGGCGAGCTTGGCTTGCTCCTCCAACTTTTGAGCGGCGATTGCCCGTTTCGTCGCGGCTTCAGCTCGTTCACGCTGCGCGAATTCTTCGTCGCGGGCTTTTTCCGCGGCCTTTTGTGCCGACTCGGCTTTTGCCCGTTCGGCGATGGCGATTTCTCGTTGTTGATGGGCGAACTCGCGTTGGGCTTCGGCTTGTTTCTGGGCTTTCTCGGCAACGTCCGCTTCGTCGACGGCGATCTGTCGTTGTTTGTCGGCTTCGACGCGGGCTTCGTTGATCATAGCTGCAGCGAAGATCGCACCGCAGATTGTCATCAACGCCAAACCCGCCAAAATTCGCTTGGTCTGCTGAAGTCGTTGTTGACGACTGTCGCGTTCGGCCTGTGCCTTGAGAATAGCCTGACGTGACGCAACGACCGCAGCCCCGGATTCCACCTGGTCACTTTCGAGAAGCGACAACGCCAGATCATAATCGCCACGTTCGAATGCACAGTTCGCGTACGACAGTGACGCTTGAAAAGCTCCGGTAGCCGCCTCGGCGTTTTCGTTCCACAGTGACAACGCTTCCCGATAAGACGCCAGCGCTTGAGCAAACAACTGATAGTCTTGGGACTGCTCTGCCTTGGCGAGCACCAACTCCGCGCGGTCGGCAAGGTGCCGACTTTCCGCATGCGACTCGTATTCACGAATCGCGTCCTGAAACCTCGAGACCGATGCATATCGATCTTCAGGGTTGGTCGCCATTGCGGTGAGTGCGATTTCCAACAATGGCCCGCTCGCATCCGTTTCGCGGATCCGATTGTGAGCGGCGGCGTGTAGACATTGCATAACATTGCCGCCAGTATGTGGCGGCTTGCCGGTGACGATTTCAAATAGAATCGCCCCCAACAAATAGATATCACTATAATAGCCGATCGTGCCGGTCCCGTTTGCCATTTCGGGAGCCATATACGCAGGCGTTCCACCACCGGCAGCCGACCGGGCGATCCTCTCCGGCTTGGCAAATTCCGGCATGAGCTGAGCCAATCCCCAGTCCATGACAAGAACTTCGCCATAATCCCCGAGCATCACGTTTTCGGGTTTGAGGTCACAGTGGACCACACCGCGTGAATGTGCGAATGCAATAGCGTCGGAAACACGCATCAGAATCGACAGATTGTCTTCTTCCGATTTTTCGTCGATGACTTTCAACCAAGGCGTCCCTTGGACGTGTTTCATCGAATAGAAAAGTGCGCCTTTTTGATCGGTGCCCAAATCATAAATCGGAACGATATTGGGGTGATCCAAATCGCCGGTGACAACCGCTTCTGAAACGAAGCTCGTGCGTTCCCGCTGACCAGCTTCCAATTTCTTCAGAGTTTTAATCGCGACCGCGCGGTCGATCGACGACTGTCGGCCCGCGTAGACAATCCCCATTCCGCCTTCGCCGAGTTTGTCGAGGAGTTCATAGTCGGAACCAATGGCATGCTCGGTCGGTTCGAGAACTCGTCGGCCGATCTTCAGCAACGAGCCACCAATCTCGTCCGAGCCTGTGTCTCGGTGTGTACTCGGCGTGGAATTTGGTTTGTCTGGTGGCGATGTTGCCAGTGTCGCACTATTTTCGGCATTGGTTGGAAGTTTGAACTCGTCGTCAATGCCGCTCAAAATATCGGAAATGCTTCCGACCGTCATTGTCGAGTCGTCCGGCTTCTTGATCAGCGACTTGATATTCTTGACGGTCTTCTTCATCTCGGCGGAATCGACGATGTCCTCGGATTCCGGGTCGGAGTCGAACTCACAGGTTTGAAGCGAGTCTTCTTCGGACGACTCATCACCGCAAAATTCGTTTTCAATTTCGCTGAGGAAGTCCGTCAACCGATCGCCACAGAGAACACAAGATTCGCCGGCGTGGTCACCTTGTGCCAGCGTGTTCAAAGTACGATCGTCCGCGTTCTGGGAGGTGCCTTGGCAGGATGGGCATAGAGCCATTTTCAAAGTTCCACAAGCAGTAGCGAAGAAGATCCGGTATCAGGAAAACGCGGGACGCTGACGTTATGTCGTCTCGCTATCGTGAGTTCTGCGGCGGGCTTTCCGTCCCCGCCACGACCGTTCCTGGTGATAGTTTTCGTATTTGCAATCCTGCTGAGAACCACGGGTTCTCGTATAGCGAGCCAACTGGCTCGCAACTCCCAGCCCGATCAATCCAGAGACAGGCTGGTTCAACGAATTCGATTCCGCGGAATCCGATGCCGGAAGCGGTTCTGCCTCCGCAGGACTTTCCGGTTTGCCGGCTGGTGACTGAATCTCTGATTCCAGTACGCGACGACTTCCCACGTCTTGTGAGAGTTCGCCAGCAGGACGGAACTCGTCGGCACTCGGGTTCAAACGACCGTTGACCACACGCACCTCGAGCAACCGATGAGTTTGAGCCGCCTGATCGAGCGACTGTCCCGGTTGGCGGACATAAACCACGTAGTCTCCGTTCGGAAGCTCGCGTAGGAAATTCAAGAATCGCGAGTAGTCGTCGGCCAACTGGTCCGGCAAACGGACGTCTTCCAACGATTCCCCGAGTGCATTGAGTGCTCGCGCATAAAGTCCTGTTTCGGTGGACCGGTTCATCGCGATATCTTCTCGACTGATCTCCGAGGTAACTCCCGCAATCAGGTGGTGCCCTCGGTGATTATGCGGCCTTCGCAACGAGTCCAGACGACGTCCGACTTCATCCGGTTTGAGATTCGAAACCAACCCTAGCGATTGTGTCGCAGCTGACTGTCCACCATTTTGAGACGGAGCTCGCTTACCGACGTTCGCCGCTTGCTGAGCGGGGCTGGATTGCTGCGACGAATTCGAACGAGACGAACCCCGGCCGATACTCGGTCGATTCGCTGCCGTTGGTCCCCCGGAGCCGATCGTACCGCCGATATCAGCGATCGGAGGTGGCAACAGGGGCGCATCGAGATCGTCGGAGTCGAGATATAAATCCAAATCGTCCACAAATCCGAACCCGTTCAACGGGCCGAAGCCCCCGAGATTAACGAACAGGTCCAAGTTACTGGGGTCCCCGAGAGCACCAAATGGATCGAAGATATCAAGCTCCCCGAAGTCGCCAAATGGATCGAAGCCTCCAAATTCATCGAACTCCCCAAAACCATGAGCCGGAGGTAGGGGGTTGAAGTCGTCAAAATTTCCTTCATCGAACGGATCAGGTGGAATTGCATCCGGTGGCAGTCGAACAATGTCGACGATCTCCGAGGCAATCGCAAAGTCATTGTTGCCCTGCTCAACCGCGATCGCAGTGATGGTAACTTCGAAAGTTTCCGGTCCTCCCGGTTGAACAATCGCGTCAAGAAATAACCATTCGTCATCTCTCAATTCGAATGCCCCGGGTTCGTTCGGACGTTCAAATCCCAACGAGAGCTCGAGTTCCTCGGGCACACCGGAGATCACGATGAACACGTCTTCCGAACCGTCGATATCAAACGAAAAGGCGTCGATATCGATCGGGAATGGCGCACCGGGATCGATATAAACGATCTGTTGAGGAACCAATAGAATCGGTTCGTCCGCGACGGCTTCGATTTCGATGTCGACATCGGTTGTACCGCTCGCCGGGAACGCGGCGGTCTGCGATTGGTATTGGAATCGAATGTGGTCAATGCCACTGAAATCCAATCCCGGTGCGAAAACGAGGGAATCAAGAGCGTTATTGATATCGCTTTCCGACCCAGAGAATTCGATGAACCCCGTCCCGTCGGCCCCGTCGAGTATCGTCAGCCCATTCAGTGTGCCGAACGATAGAAAACCACCGTCTAGCGTCGTCCCGGAATCGACAGAAAGTTGAACCAGGAACTCGACGCCGGGACTACTGCCGAAGGGACCGATTGCTAACCCGGAAACTGAAACCGGAACGTCTTCGAACGTGTCGACGAAAATGTTTGAAGTCGGCGACGACGGCGTCGTCGGTCCACCCCCGGGAGACGGCGGTGGATTCGACGGACCGGTGCTGGTTTCGATCGACACAAACGCCAGGTTGCTCACGTCGTCGGCATCCGCGGCTACGTACGTGAAATAGTCGAAGCCGGTATAGCCAGGTCCTGGTATGTAATCGAAGCTTCCATCGGAGTTAAAAAATAATTGACCTTCGAGAGGCGGGTCGATCAACAGTGCGTCAAGGGGGTCATTGTCGGCGTCGGAATCGTTCGCCAATACTCCGGTGTCGAAGGGGACGGAAACCGAACTCGAAACTGTCGGATCGAACAGGTAGACGTCATCAATTGCCACCGGTGCTGCGAGTACCCGACGCTGTTCTAGCTGCATCAACCCCAAACCGACACGGGCTTGGTGCAATGATGGCGTCGGTGTTGAGGCACAGAGCTGCTTTCGGAGGTTCCGCAAAAGCTGAACCGCTCGCGATCCGATTTTTCCCGCACAAAGCCGACGCATTGCATGTCCCGTCAAAGACAGCGTGATGCCGGCTGAATACAAATCGCAATGGATGATCGCTACAAGGTCGCGATCGCACATGCGTCAACCGGCAAGACTGAGAACTATTGATTCTGAGTCGACCGAGACGTGGCCATGTGATCGCTGAAAAGCTGCGTTCCTTGGGAAAGAGAGGACAATCAGGCCGACCTGCGCGATAGCACCGATTCTGACGACGACTATCGCACGCAGAGTTTTGGCGATTGCCCTTTCTGGCAGGAGTTCTATTCCTCGTTGAGCTTGGAAATCTCTTGTCCGGAATTCAGGTCGTAAAGCAAGACGGGCATGGACTCCTCGCTACAGACCGCGATCTGCCGACCGTCGGGACTTAAATCCCAGGAGGTGAGCAAGTCGAGTTCGGTATTGACGACGCTTGGCTGTGCGTCGATCGAACCTTCGGAAACTTTCCAAACCCCGAATCGAGCCCCCAACGAGCCAACCAATTGCGAACCGTCCGGAGTGAATCGCAGTGACGAAGCCGTCCCGCTTGGTGTCTCAACCTGCGCGAGTTTCGTTCCCTCGGTGTTGTAGATCGCCAAACCAAATTTCACTCCGGAAACAGCGAGCTTCGTGCCTTCACTGTTGAAGATCATCCCACGAATTGCACCCGAGCCTGAAGTGTTGATCGGATTTCCCTTGGTCTGCCCGGTCGCTGCGTCGATCAACAAGATCTGCCCATTTCCCGAGGCACCGGCGATTAAACTGCCATCAGGCGAGACTGCGAAGATCGTGTAGCTGGTCGAGAACTTGGCAACGCCCGTATTTTGTCCGGAACTCAAATCCCAAACAATAACCATGCCATCGTTTGATCGGGTCATCCCGAAAGCCCGATTTCCGCTTGTGACAAAGTCTGTAATCTGGCGAGCATGACTTGCGGCGGGGACCGGCTGCTGAGCCGGGTCTTCGATGGCAAGATTCCACAGCTGGAGGGCCTTGCTACTCAGTAGGATCAGTTCACCGTCCGAATGGGCAAATGTCGCCGTTTTACCGCCGTTTGGAACTTGAAATTGATGCGTACGCTTACCGTCTGTTGTGTTGTAGACTTCGATCAAACCGGTCGTGCGGCCGGTACAAACCTGTTGCCCACTGAGACTAAACGAAACTTGGGATGCATTTCCACGTACCAAAACCACTTTGGGCGGCGGTTGAAAGAGGAACATACTGGCGAGCATGAATCCGCCGGCCAACACAACAATGGCCAGGGCGCCCAGGCCGACAATCACCGCTTGACGACCTTCGGGCAGAAACGAGCGGACCGATAGCAGAACTTCGTAGAGTCCACGATATTGAGCGCGTCGTTGGGCTTTCTTCACATCAGCCAGGGCAACCGGCTCTCCGAGTTTCTCCAAAGCTTTTGTCGCGCCGCGAACAACCATCGGGTTCGAATCTTCCAACAGTTTGCGGATCGGGGAGACAGCACGTGTGGCTCCCAACTCAGCCAAAGCGACGGCGGCGTGGTATTTGATTTCCGGGGTGCGATCTTCGAGCAGGTTCAGTAAATCGCTGACGTTCTCCTGGTCACCCACCGTGCCCAACGCGATGATCGCCTGACATCGAACCAAGAATTCGTCTTCTAAGGCTTTCTTAAGACTGTCGACCGAACCGGGGTCCGCAATTTCACCAAGTGCGCGAGCGGCCGCTGCGCGAACTTCCGTGGACGGATCGACCGAAAGAACCGTCTCCAACCGCTCGGCGACATCCGCATCGCCCATTCGCCCTAGTGCATCACAGGCACGTTGACGAATCATCTCACTGCGATGTTTCAGAAGCTGAAGAAGATCCGGGATCGCCTCGGGGGCGCGTAGTTTCCGCAATATCGCCAACACTTTGAGTTGCAGTTTCTCGTCGTCCGTATCCAACACCGCCAGCAGGTTCGGCACGGCTCGCTCATCGCCCATATCCCCAAGTGCTTCGGAGACCAGCAATCGGAGATTGGCATCGGGTGACTCAAGTAACGGAACCAACGCGGAAGCCGCCCGCGGGTCACCGATTCGGCCGAGAGCCGATACCGTCTGCGTCACGACATCCGGATCGGAATCTTGCAAACACTTCCGAAGTTCCGTGACGCAACCATCATCTCCCAATTGCCCAAGAGCAGCGGCTGCATTCGCGCGGACGTTCGGGTTTGAGTCTGCGAGAGCCTTTTGCAGGGAACCGAGGACACGAGCGTCCCCGAGTTTGCCGAGAGCCTGAGCCGCATGTGCTCGAAGAATCCACGAGCCGGCTTCGAGCACGCGGATCAATGGTCGCGCAGCCTCTGTCACCTTGAGTCGTCCCAGCATGACGACGGCTTCGAGCACAAGTCCGGATTCCTTGTCGACCAACGCTTTCAACAAGGGTTCCGCTGCGGCCGGACCGATCTGTTGGATGGCATCAGTCGCAGGAATTTTCACATGCGGGTCTTCGATCCCGAGTGTCAATAATGCTCGGACAGCACGGCCATCGCCGATGTTTCCCAGGGCAATCGAGATGGTTTTGCGAGTCGCCGGGCCTGAGTCATCGATGAGTCGGATCAGGTCGGGAACAATGGAAGGGTCCCGAAGCTCACCCGCGGTAACAATCGCCACTCGCTGCAACTCTCGGGAGTGGTGATCGAGGAACGGTTTAACCAGGTCAATAGCTGCGGAATCACCCGACTGGCCGATCACACGCAACGCATCTTTCCATTCCTGAATCAACGAATCTTGTTCATCGGAGACGAGGTCATCAAGCGACCGTGCAAATAGCTGCGTGTATGTCTTTCGCTGTTTCTTCGAAAGACCGGAATCCTTGCCCGTTTTCTGGCTTTTCTTGGGGGGATCACCATTGGTTTCGGACGGTTCGTTTTCCGGATCGGCGACGAACACCGTCGGTGATTCCTCGGCGGCTTTTCGTGCCAACTCCGCAAACGAAACGGTCTCCCCGGATTCGTCGCCAGAGCGAAGCGTGAAGGATTTTTCCTTTTCAATCTGGTCGGGAGTCCGCGGGACTTTGAGAGGTGTCTTGCAAGAGGGGCAGTTGATCTGTTGCCCGGCCTTCTTCTCTTTCGCGCGGATACTGCGACCGCATCCGCGACAACTGAACCGAATCACGCCATCGACGAACGTCGGTGCGTTCTTGGCACGCACGCCGGAACGTACTCCCGACTTGGCACTCGACATCCGCACGCCGGACACGCTGCTCGTGCCAGACGCACTGCTTTGGTCGCTCCCGTTCGGTTCGGCGTTCGAATCTTCTTGGGATCGCTTTGGCGGTTTGAATTGTTCCGCTTTGTCGGCGGAGTGTCCATTGGTTCGAGGCGGTGTCGTCGGCGTCTCGTTTACGGTCTCGAGCGCATCGAACATCCCCGACATACCTGAGAGATCGTTGGCAGAGTCGGATTGCGATGACGATGCGTTCATCGCGTTTACGTCGATCGACTCGGCAGATTCCAGCATCTCATGGATACCGGAAATACCGTTTGCGGTCTCGGACGAGGCGCCTAGTTCCTGCCCGCACGTGGAACAAAACTTCGCGTTTGCGCGAAGCTTGGCTTGGCACCGGGTACATTCGATTGCGGTCGATTGGGGCGAGGACATATTCGGTCTGTCTCGTTCAATTGAGATTTTGAGAGGCAGCACCCGAGTTGAATCATTCGCTAATACGCCAAATGCCTCCAACTCCTGCCGGCCTCGATCAACAACACGCCAGTCTTAGCAAGTCATTTCCGCCAAACGTCGACATACTTCAAAACATCAGAGATATCGAATCGAGCGGTCCGTCGCGGATCTTCATCCCCGAAATAGGTCGTGACATCCATCGGGAAGAAGAACTGGCCGATAAAATTCCGACTTGGTCACAATGCGATACATACGGATCATAGTCGAATCCGTGAAGCGTCCGTGACGGTACCATGAATTTTGTATGAAGACCGTCGATGTGAATGTTGGGGAGCTGGTGAAAATGGTCAGTTTGCCAGTGATTCACCGGTCAGTGGAAGTTTGCCGACCGTAAGCAACGAGCGGGACGACTCAGGCAAACTATGCCGATGATCATGCTGACATCATCTGTCACGAAGGAATGGCCTTCATCAATCCGTCCGTGTCCGCCATTTGTTTCCCAGGACCGTTGCCATGATGAGCACAGTGAACTTCGGCCTGAGTGCCATTCTCACGCTTGCACTCACTGCAGTTGTTTCCGCGAGCGACTGCGATTCGCCGGAGCACGACTGCAAAACGCCACACAAATGCTTTGGCAACAAGGCGGAAATTGATCCGGGCACGCCCTCGAATCTTAATTGGTGTGAACGACACGCCCGAGCCGGGTATCCGCAATCGGTTTCGATTTTGGCGGATTGGTCGAATACGCCGTCGTACTCGGGATACTATGTCGGTGGTGGTAATCCCCGGGGAATCGGCGGTCGACTTTTCGGCGGCGAACCCCGCTATGTGAATTGCGAAGGGACATGGGGATGGGATTACACCCCGTTCTGGTCTCGTGTCCGGCTGAACTGGTGGCACGGTCGTCGCTATGAAGACGGCGAAGGCCAATACGAGGCTAACTCGAAATTCCTGTTCCCGTTCACGCCCATGTTCGGACCGCTACCGAAGTAAACTTCTCGCGTCGCCTAGAAAATCCAACTTCCGAATGCCCTGGCAATCTGCTGCCAGGGCACTCTTCGTAATTGGTTACCCCTTAGACGGATACTTCGGCTGACGCGATTCCAATTCCCGCACCCAAATATTGCGAAACCGCACTGGGTTGCCGTGGAATTGCAAGCTGATCGGTTGTTTGTCCGGGTGCTTCTTGTACTTCGGTGATTCGATATACGAAGTGCTGCCCAGCAATTCCGTTCGATTTTGGACGACGACGCCATTCTGCAAGACAGTGACATAACCGGGCCGCGTGAGTGATCCGTGTTCGTCGAATCGGGGAGCGTCGAACAGAATATCATATGTCTGCCATTCTCCCGGCTTACGACATGCGTTGACCAATGGGGGATACTGCTTGTAGACGGCTGCACATTGTCCGTCGTGGTAAGTGGTGTTCTCGTACGAGTCCAAGATTTGAACTTCGTAGCGATTCATCAGATACACGCCGCTATTGCCGCGACCTTGGCCACTGCTCTTCACTTCGGCCGGGGTGGCAAACTCCAAGTGCAGTTGGCAGTCACCGAATCCCTCTTTCGTCGTGATGCTACTCCCCTTGGAAATCGCATAGCCGTCGGTAATCTCCCATTTCTCGCCGTTGTGCCACTGCAAAAGATCCTTGCCGTCGAACAGTATGATCGCATCGGATGGTGGCGTTTGTGCGTCGCCTGGGTCAACGACCTTCGGTTCCGGCCATTCGATCCCGCTCTTCCATTCCTTGAACGCGTAAGCACTCGCCGACAATACCGCGACTACAAGTCCAGCAAACTTCAGTGAACGCAACATAGGACAGAATTCCTTAGAATGATTCGTCGATTATGTTCGGCCAAGATTCTAACGCATGCAAACGGGAATGAGTAGGAATACACGACCTGTTGCCGATGACGTGTGGTCTGGGTAGGATCGATTTTTATCATGATTGATCGATCCTACGGAGTTTACCCATGCGTCGATTGGCAAGTATCGGTTTGATCGTTGTCGGCTTGTTAGCTCCGGCGAAGACATCCGCGGAGAATTGGCCGCAATGGCGTGGACCGCAGGGCAATAGTCATTCCCGCGAAACGAAATTGGCCGTGCGTTGGAGTGCCGATTCCGATTCCGTTACGAAGATCAAACTCCCTGAGTGGGGCACGAGCACCCCCGCGATTTGGGACAATGCGGTGTTTCTGACGTCCGAAGCCGATGGCAAACTTGTGCTCGTGCGGATTGATCCGCAAGCCAGCAAGATTGTCTGGTCGAAATCGGTCGGCGAGGGAATCGCGAAACGCAAGGGCGAAGGCAAAGGCAACCGCACTTCGAAATTTCATAACCTACACAACTTGGCTAGCCCATCGCCGATCACCGATGGCGGACGTGTGGTTGTGCATTTTGGCAACGGATTGTTGGCGTCTTACCGCTTCGATGGCTCGCTGGAATGGGAACGCAATCTCGTCGATGATTACGGCGAGTACACGATCTGGTGGGGGCATGCCAATAGCCCCGTATTCCACGAGGACTTGGTGATTTCCGTCTGCATGCAAGACCCGTTGGACGGTGTCGACGGAGCTGGCAGCGTGCCAAATTACGTTGTCGCTCATGACAAACGAACCGGCAAACTCGTGTGGAAAACCGCTCGCGAGACCGGAGCTCATGCCGAGGAAGGCGATTCCTACACCACACCTGTTTTCCACACCACTCCCGACGGTCCACAGATGATCGTCATGGGGGGCAATGTGCTTGATAGCTATGATCCCAGTACCGGCAAAAAACTTTGGAGTCTCCCCGGCTTAGTCGGCGGACGGACGATCACAGGCCCAACGCTGCATGACGGCGTCGTTTACACGACCATCGGAATGCGCGGACCGCTCCACGCGATTGAAATTCCCGAGCACCCCGGTCAACTCTCTGAGTCAAGCATTCAGTGGAAGATCGCCCCCAGCACACCAGATACCTGTTGCCCGGTGGTCGCCAACGGCTTGGTGTTCATCGTGACGGACAACGGAATTGCAAGTTGTCTTGATGCCAAAACCGGCGAACAATACTGGCGGGAACGTATCCCTGGTGGGAATTACAAAGCGTCGCCGATCGTTGCAGACGGCAACGTGTACTTCCTCAGCCTGGAAGGACACGGCACCGTCATCAAAGCCGACAAGGAATTCACCATCGTCGCGAAAAACAAACTCGATGACGAATTTGCCGCGTCGCCGGCCGTCGCCGATGGCACGTTGTATCTCCGTGGCAAACAATTTCTGTATCTGATCCGCCCATGACTGAACGACTCCTCGATCGCGAGGAATACATCGAACAGCGTTACTTCTTCCGCACGTTCATCGAACGTTTGGCCGACAACACACCGTCCCAAGAGATCCTCCAGGACCTGCAAGAGGAAATTCTCGCCACCACGCGGTTGCCCACTGCGATGGAATTCTTGGCTGGTGAGATCAAGCTTCACGGTCGGCTCTCTGATGGCATGCAGTATCTTCGGCATTACTTCGCCCCGTTCCAGGGATACGTATTGAGTATCGCCGAAGCGGACCGTTCGAAATTCGACGTGCGGATTGCCCTGAAAATCCTCGAAGAACAGGCGAAGTACCTATCGGAGTCACCGACCCCGCCGGGGTTGTTCATTTATCAGTTCGAATGCATCGCTCGAAATCGCCTGGGATACGACCGGGGCTTACAAGCCATTGCAGACGATCCGATGTACGACGAGGACTGGCGAAAGTGGATTCTCTGGGTTCGACTAGAACTCGGGAATATGGAATTCAGCGAAATGCTTTATCGGCAAAGCGAGCATTTCGTGATCGAACGTCGCCGCAAACTTGGCGATCCCAACTGGACACTCAGCACGCCGGTCTTGTTTGGAGTGCAGGAAGGCCGCATTGCCAAGGCAAACCTCGGTCGCGATCCACTCTATATGTTTGCGGCTCTCCAGCGACAACTGGGGTATCCCACCGTCCCTCGCCTCGAACCGCGATCGAAGGAACTCGCCATTCACCCGGTCCTGGCGGAACGTCTCAAGCGTATCGAGCAGCGTTTGCGAATTGTGGAACTCGAATCGCAGGGCAAACTAGACCTCAGCGAGTTCTACAAGAAGCCACCCGACTTCAGCCAACTCGACGACCCCAGCGAGCCAATCGGCTGATCGATCAGTCGGTTACAGCAACTTATTAAGCACGCCCCGTCGACTCTTTGTCTTGCGTTCGGGGTGACACGTCTCAGAGCGAAGCGATGGGCGTGGCAATCACGGAACTTACACCCGCCTGATTGGTGATATTTGCCCGCCGAGATATTCCCATTTTTCGCAGATTCAATTTCCGACAAGCGCTGCCTCAGTTGCCGAAGTCCTGAACGCGAAGCGACTTGTTTGATATTTTGTCACCTCAGCCCTAAGATCGGCGGACATATCAGAATTTTGACACGCGACACGATGATCTCACACGAATCGTGTGCCGCCAACTATCAACGAAGTGCCAGCCGCCCAAGGAAAAAACAACATGAGCGCCCCCGGTGATGAACGGATCGAGAGTGTCCTTCAAGAATCGCGGATGTTCCCCCCGCCAGCGGATTTCGCCGCCCGCGCGAATATATCGTCCGAGGAACAATATCAGGAAATGTGGCAACGGGCGAAAGACGACCCGGCCGGCTTCTGGGGCGAGATGGCAGAGAATTTGGACTGGTTCAAAAAGTGGAATTCCGTCCTCGAAGGCGACATGCCGGAAACCAAATGGTTCACCGGCGGGCAGATCAACGCGTCGTATAACTGTCTTGATCGCCACCTGAAAACCTGGCGTAAAAATAAAGCCGCAATCATTTGGGAAGGCGAACCCGGCGATACACGCACTCTGACGTTCCAAGAACTTCACCGCGAAGTATGTCAGTTCGCCAACGTGCTCCAAAAACTCGGCGTCGAAAGCGGCGACCGTGTCACCCTTTATATGCCGATGATCCCTGAACTTGCGATCGCGATGCTCGCCTGTGCCCGCATTGGCGCGACGCACTCGATCATCTTCGGCGGTTTCAGTGCTGATGCAATCGCGGATCGAAACAACGATGCCCAATCGAAAGTCGTCATCACTGCGGACGGCGGTTGGCGTCGGGGTAAAGAGATCGCATTGAAGAAGAATGTCGATGCGAGCCTGGAAAAATCGTCATCGGTGCAAAAAGTCGTCGTCGTGAACCGCGTTGGTTGCGATGTCGAGATGGTGCCAGATCGCGATTACTGGTGGCATGATCTCATGGCTGATGTTTCAGCCGACTGCCCCGCTACGCCGCTCGACAGCGAACATCCGTTGTTCATCCTTTACACGTCCGGTTCCACCGGCAAACCAAAGGGTGTATTGCACTCGACCGGCGGTTACATGTTGGGAGCAATGCTCACGACCAACTGGGTGTTCGATCTGAAAGAGGAAGACACTTACTGGTGTACCGCCGACATCGGCTGGATCACCGGGCACAGTTACATCATTTACGGTCCACTTGCCAACGGCACGACGACGCTGATGTATGAAGGTGCTCCGAATTGGCCGGATGAAGGGCGATTCTGGGAGATCGTCGAGAAGTACCAAGTCAACATTTTCTATACCGCTCCGACCGCCATCCGTGCGTTTATCAAATGGGGAGACGAGTGGCCGAATCGGCATGATTTGTCGAGCTTACGACTCCTTGGTACCGTCGGTGAGCCGATCAACCCGGAAGCGTGGATGTGGTATCACAAAGTCATCGGCCGCGAAAAATGCCCGATCGTCGACACCTGGTGGCAAACGGAAACCGGCGGGATTATGCTCTCTCCGTTGCCTGGGATCACGTCAACCACACCAGGAAGTTGCACCCGACCGCTGCCGGGCGTCGTACCTGATATCGTCAGCGAAACCGGCGAAAGCCAACCGGCGAACTCGGGTGGTCTGTTGGTCATGAAACAACCGTGGCCGCACATGTTGCGAACCCTCTATGGCGATCACGATCGCTTCTTGGAAACCTACTTCAGCAAGATCGACGGTTGTTACTTCGCCGGTGACGGTGCGCGTCGCGGCGAGAACGGCTATTACTGGGTCATGGGCCGCGTGGACGATGTGCTCAATGTGTCCGGCCACCGACTTAGCACGATGGAAATTGAAAGTGCCTTGGTCAGCCATCCAACGGTCGCCGAAGCGGCAGTCGTTGGGTTCCCGCATGACTTGAAGGGCGAAGGGATTTGTTGTTTCGTGACGCTCAAAAGCGGCAACGGTAGCGACGAACTCGCCAAAGAGTTAACCCAACACGTCCGTGGTCAAATCGGTGCCATCGCCACACCCGATCAAATCCGCTTTGCCGCAGCAGTTCCGAAGACACGTAGCGGGAAAATCATGCGACGTCTACTTCGCGACATCGCTGCCGGTCGGGAAAGTGCCGGAGACACCACCACCCTCGAAGACCGTAGCGTCCTAGAGAAACTCATGGAGAAGGAAGAATCCGAGTAAACTCTGCCTGGAATTTTCTTTGGTCCTCGCATGATTTTCGTAGAATGGGGTCGTAGTTCATACGAGTCCTTTCGCTCAGGAAGATCATGCGATGACGAATTCCTTCAAACGACGTGAGTTTTTGGCAAGCAGTTTGGCGGCCGGTACGTTCTTGGGAAGTAGTGATCTCTCGGTCTTCCGAGGATTAGGGGCGGTATCGGCCGCGGAACTCAAACGCAGCAAGGAAACAGTTGCGTTACAGCCGGATATCGAGCCGATTGTTCGCCTGCTGGAAGAGACGCCAAGGGAAGATGTCCTCGGCGTCTTTGCCAAACGAATTCAAAGCGGTCTGAGCTACACCGAAGTTGTGGCGGCACTTCAATTGGCGGCGGTCCGAAACGTGGAACCGCGTCCGTCGGTCGGGCACAAGTTTCACACCGTGCTCGCGGTGAATTCCACACACTTGGCAAGTCTCTCGTCCCCGCCGGACACACGCTGGTTGCCGTTGTTCTGGGGGTTGGATTACTTCAAATCCGCGGCCGCCCGTGATGTGGAAGAACGCGGTGACTGGTCGATGCCTCCGGTTGACGAGTCCGCATTACCGCCGGCACACAAGGCGATGCGTCAGTTCCAAACCGCAATGGAAAACTGGGACGAGTCCGCCGCCGACGCTGCAGTTGCGCAATTAGCCCGCACAGCGGGAGCGAACGAAGTCTACGAAAAGATGTTCCGTTATGGGGCACGCGATTTCCGCTCAATCGGCCATAAGGCGATCTTCGTCGCGAACAGTCGCCGAACGTTGCAATGCATCGGTTGGCGACACGCCGAGCCAATTTTGCGATCACTTACGTATGCGCTGCTCATGCATGAAGACGGCAATCCTAAGGATCGTGACGCCGACGCCGACAAACCATGGCGACGGAACCTGGAACTTGTCCAAACAATCCGTGAAGACTGGCGGAACGGCACGGCCGATCGGGATGCCACCGAAGAGCTTGTGACTCACTTACGGACTGCCTCGCATGAGGACGCTTGCGATCAGGTGGTCAAACTCCTCAACGCTGGTGTCTCGCCGCAATCGGTTTGGGATGGTCTGTTCGTGTTCGCGGGTGAGCTTCTCATGCGGCAACCCGGCATCGTCGCGCTCCACGCCAACACCACTTCCAATGCCCTAGCCTACGCATATCGTTCGAGCGGCAACGATGAAACCCGTCGCTTAATGACACTGCAAAACGCCGCCTTCCTCACGATGTTTCGCGATGCGATGAAGTCTCGGGGGCGTATCAAAGAGGTGACCATCGAGGATCTGACCAAAGTGACCGGTGAACGTTCGAAGGCTGGCGTGGACGATATCTTCGCCACGTTGGGTCGCGAACCGATGGACGCCGCCCGCATGACATTGGCCCATCTCGAGCACAGCCAATCTCCGTATGAAGTCATCGACGCGGCCCGAGTGTTGATCTATCGCAAAAGCCGGGATGCACACGATTACAAATTTAGTTCCGCCGTGCTCGAAGATTTCTACAATGTGTCTCCCGAATGGAGAAACGTGTTTTTGGCCTCAAATGTGTTCGAACTAAAAAGTTCGACTACGCCGGACAGCGACCTCGTCGCCCGCACCCAAGCGGCGTTCTCGTAATCGGAGGTCTTCTGCAAAGTCTAGGAGTTGATTCGGATCACAACTTTGCCAAAGTGCTTGCCAGATTTCAGGTAATGGTACGCGTCACGCGCGTCGTCAAAATCGAACACACGGTCGATCACCGGCCGCATCTCGTTGATGCGAACGCAGTTAAGCAGATCGGCGAACATCACCCGACTTCCGACATAGATTCCCTGAATCGTCACGCGGTTAAACAATGCCGGGAGCGGGTTGATCATGCCATCGGTCCCTGACAGAACGCCGATCAAAGAGACGCGACCACTGACTTTGGCACACGCCAGAGATTTTTGCAGCGTACCTGCACCACCGACTTCGATGACGTTGTCGACTCCAACGCCATCGGTCAATTTCAGCACTTCCTCATGCCACTCCGGATTTGTGCGATAGTTGATCGTGTCATCGGCTCCGAGTTCGCGGACACGTTCCAACTTCTCGTCACTGCTGGAGGTCACAATCACACGGACACCATGCAACTTTGCGATTTGCAGTCCAAAGACGGAGACGCCACCTGTCCCCAATGTTAAAACGGTCTGCCCAGCTTTCAATTTGCCAAGGTCGATCAATGCTTGCCACGCCGTGACCCCTGCACAGGGAAAACAAGCGGCTTCTTCGAACGAGAGATGCTCGGGGATTTTCAGCAATGCCCGTTCGGGAAATGCGACCTGATTCGCGAGTACTCCATCGATCCCGCCGCCACGTCCTGTGCACAGTCCGGCGTTGTCCACGTCACCGGCGTCCCAATCGTCGAAGAAACAATTGACGACACGGTCTCCAACCTGAAACCTGGTGACAGATTTTCCGACCGCGATTACTTCGCCGGCCCCGTCCGAAAGTGGAATGACTGGGCGAGTGTCGTTTCTCGGATAGCCGCCGCGAGTCACTCCCAAATCCCGGTAATTCAAGCTCGCAGCTTTCATCTGAACGAGAACCTCGTTCGACGACGGTTCTCGTTCCGGGAGGTTCACTCGTGCGATCGCGTCGATGCCTTCGTCCGATTGAATCTGATAAGCTTGCATGCTCGTTCTGTTCTTCCGTAGCTGTTCGTGGTTTCCGTGTCAAAAATGCCAACCTTATGAACCAATCATCACATGACGACGAGTCATCGACGGCTAGTTCGCTGAGGGCTGTCTCGTCTGTGACTGTATTGTCGACCATTCATCTCGGTTTGCAATTCGGTCTGCAAATGTTTGTGGCGTGGTTGTACGGCGCGGGACCAAGTGTTGACGCCTACGTAGCCGCAATCACACTGCCCGCCATTCTTAGTGCCGTGCTGTGCGGGCCGATTCCCTCCGCATTTGTCCCCGTGTTCGCGGAGAAAACGCAAATCGGGCGACGCGAAGTGACCGACCGACTTGTGACGCAAACACAACTGCTTGTGCTGGGCGTCATGGGGATTTTTTGCATTGGTCTGTTCGTTGCTGCGGAGTTTTGGGTCGGCTTGTTCTTTCCGGGCTTTGATGAAGGGCAAGCCATACTGTCGGCAGAATTGCTCAGGATCGTGTGTTGGCTGACGCTGTTGAACAGTCTCACGAATTTTCTTTACGCCGTTTATCAAGCTCATGGCGAGTTCGCGCGACCACCGCTTGCGAGCGTTTTGGGTATCGTTTTCACACTTGTTCTGTTGGCGTTCGGTGGGAGAAGTTGGAGCATTCACGGCATGGCCTGGTCTGTGATCTCGGGAACCGGATTGACGGTTCTTCTACTTTCACCACGACTTATTGTCGGATGGCAAATTGGACCAATTGGCGAGGACGCCGGACTCAAACGTGTGCTCGGTTTGCTTTGGCCGCTTGTGTTGGCGGGCATTTATTTTCGAGTCGAGCCGATTGTAGACCGGTACCTGGCTTCTGGGCTGAATACCGGCGGCGTTGCCCGGTTGGGATACGCATATCGTGTCGCGAACGCACTGGCGTTGCTGATCCCCAGTGGCATCATTGCGGTGACATTTCCGACCATTGCCCTTCGCGCTGCGGAGCGAAACTGGACGGCCCTTCAATCGGAAATTTCTCGGTCGATTCGCTTGCTCATTGTGCTCACGACACCCGTGATTGCCGCTATTGTCCTATTTTCCACGGCCATCATCCATACGCTTTTCGAGCATGGCGAGTTTCAACCGGCTGACACCAGCGTTGTTGCGACTTTATTGCAGGCTTACTGTGGTTTGATCGTGGGATTCGGATTGAGCGAAGTTTTCGCACGTGTCCTGCATGCGATGCAAGACGTAAAAACGCCGGTGTTGTGCAGCTTTATGGCTCTTGCGATCGGCGTGGGACTGAAGTTTTGGTTTGTACCGCAATATGGTCTAACCGCAATTCCCTGGGTCACGTCCGCCGCGATGTTATTGAACACAATGTTTTTAGCCGGTGCGGTTTACAGCCGGTTCGAGAAACCGCAGTTCGGTCAAGGAGTTCTTGGGACGCTTGTGCAGTCGACCATTGCATCGACAGTTGCATGCATTTTCGCCTCGACAATCGGCAACCCCTTCACCCCGGTGCGAACCGTCGCGGCGGCCGGGTTGGGAGGTGCGATCTATCTAGGTATGATGACGGTCCTTCGAAATGAGTTTCTCGTTCCGTTCTGGCAAACGCTACGGAACAGGATAGCCCGGTAAATTGGTGAGAGGACCGGCCCGGGGTCGAATCTCCGAGGAGTTGTTTTCATTGGGTTGGCACTCTACAATCGGGCCGCGCGTGGGATGGACTTTCGATGAATGGAACCCTGATCGTCTTCGAAGAAAAACCGTGGTGGATCCCGGAATTGCAACGCCAATTCCTGAACGAAGACGTGCGAATTCGATCCTGCAATCGACTTCAGAACTTACCGGAAATGTTGTCGACAGACTCCACATTTCCGCTGAGCCAACCTGTCGTCATATTACACCTGGACGACCAGCCGGCAAACTGCCTGCAGTTTCTCGGCCAATATGCGAGTCGCCCGACGTGGGAGTGTCCGATCCTGGTGATTGCATCGGCAGCGTACCAAGAACTGGAGCTGACGATTCGAGAATTGGGGGCCACGGAATTCCTGCTAAAACCGCTCGCAGGCGATCGACTCGGGAACTGGTGTCGTCGTCAATTTCGGGCGTCGAACCACAGGACTTCTACCGACAAGAACATTCCGAAATGACACACTCATTCAGCGAAACAGAACTTCTACAAGCAGCGAACAAAACGGTCGATCCGGTGTTCGGACAACCGCTGTCTACCTTGCGGACCGTGAAGCAAGTGGCCGTTGCAGATGGACGTGTCAAAGTTTCCATCGAGCTCCCGCTGTACGGATACCCGCAAGAAGAGCAACTGACGCAAGCGGTTCAACAATCGATCGCCAGTGCCCACCCGGATGCCGGTCCGGTCGATGTCGATTACTCCGTGAAAGTCCGGGGAAAAGACAGTGGCGGTTCGATTGGGTTGAAGGTCAAGAATGTCATTGCTGTGGGTAGTGGCAAGGGCGGTGTCGGCAAAAGCACGATGGCAGCGTCGATCGCGTACGGACTTCGACAAATGGGTGCATCGGTCGGCCTGATGGATGCCGATGTCTATGGACCAAGTATTCCGCACATGCTGAATGTCACCGGCCAACCGGCCGCAAGTGAACCGTCGCCCGGCGTTATGCGGATCGAACCGAACGTGGCCGCCGGTGGCGTGAAAGTCATGTCGATTGGGTTCTTCGTCAAACCGGATCAGGCGATTGTCTGGCGGGGGCCAATGCTTCACAAAACGCTGACGCAGTTCCTGAAAGATGTCGACTGGGGCGAATTGGATTACCTCATTATCGACATGCCGCCGGGAACCGGGGACGTCTCTCTGACGCTGTCGCAACTTCTAGGACTTGCGGGAGCCGTCATCGTTTGCACGCCCCAACAGGTCGCATTGCTCGATGCCGTCAAAGCGATCAGCATGTTCAATCAAGTTCGCATTCCTGTTCTGGGGATGGTCGAAAACATGAGCGGCGAAATTTTCGGTCGCGGTGGAGCTAGCGATAAAGCGAAGGAACTCAATGTTCCGTTCTTGGGGGAGATGCCGATCGAAGCCCAAGTCCGGATCCAAGGCGATGCCGGCGACATGGTGAAACTCTTCGATGAAGATAGTCCCGCCCGCGAACCGCTGATGAATATCTCTCAGCAAGTTGCCCTGGAAGTTGCCAAGAAACTCTTCGAAGGCGGAAGTATGCCGACGTTGGAGATTCTGTAGAATCCCGAGTCGTTGTCGAGAACTTCTCTGTGCCAGGTATTGTCTCCGTTATTGAATAACTCACGAAGGGCTGAGAGTGAAACGTAGCCGGTCGATATGACATAGGTTCCACAACACATGTCCGGCCCTTCGTCCGCCACACTTGGCACTCCGCTCAAACAGCAATCATTGAGGTCAAAATGGTCGATCGCAAAGTCAATTTCTCCGCCGGCCCCGCAGCACTCCCCTTGGCTGTTCTCGAAGAAGCCCGTGAAGCGTTGATCTCGCTTGATGGCACGGGTATCGGTGTTCTCGAGCACTCACACCGTGGCAAAGCGTTTCTGGCTGTTTATGAAAACGCGATGCAGCGTTGCCGGGAAGTTGCAGGAATTTCCGATGACTACGACATTCTCTTTTTGCAAGGTGGTGCGTCGTCGCAGTTCTTTATGGTGCCGATGAACTTTCTTAGTGCCGACCAAACTGCCGATTACCTCGTGACAGGTTCGTGGTCTCAGAAGGCCGTCAAGGAAGCGAAAAAATTCGGTCACGTCAACACGGTCTGCTCGAGCGAGGACCGTAACTTCTGTTACATCCCCGACAAACGCAGCTACAGCACCTCGCCACGGTATGTGCATTACACGACTAACAACACGATCTACGGAACCCAGTTCACAGAAGAACCGAGCGTGCCCGATGGTGCGTTTCTTGTGGCCGATACGAGTAGCGATATCTTCAGCCGCCCGATTGACGTGAGCAAATATGGTTTGATCTACGCTGGTGCTCAGAAGAACCTGGGGCCGAGCGGAGTCACGCTCGTCATTGTTCGTAAGGATCTCGTCGAACAAGGCAAAACCGATTTGCCGACGATGCTGCAGTACCGCACACATGCTGAGAAAGAGTCGATGTTCAACACCCCACCGACGTTCGGGATCTACATCATCAGCCTAACGCTGAAGTGGATCCTCGACCAAGGCGGCTTGGAGAAGGTCGGCGAACGTAACGCCGCAAAAGCTGCAACGCTGTATTCCTATCTCGACGAGAGCCAATTGTTCAACGCGACCGCCGACGTCGGTAGCCGGTCGAACATGAATGTATGCTTCGTTACCGGTGATGCCGACAAAGACGCTGCCTTCATCAAAGCCGCCACCGAAGCCGGTTTCGACGGCCTCAAAGGACACCGCAGCGTCGGCGGTATGCGTGCCAGCATCTACAACGCATTCGAGCCGAAAGACGTCGAAAGCCTCGTTGAGTTCATGCGAGACTTCGAACAGAAGGCGTAAGTACGTGTAAGCCAGCGCGCACGGAAGACGTTGATTTCAGTCGCTGAGTGATTAAGTGCTCAGTTTTAAGCCATTGTCGTTTGGCTGCCTCGGGTGCTGGTGGTGATCTGCGAACAGAAACTAACGCGAACAACGATTCGATCCACTGGACGTCCGAATCTGAAAGTTCAGCCGTGCGATTTTCGGTGTATGACTTACATTCCCAAAGCGATCCGGTGAAACTGAAGCGCCGTAATGAGGTCTTGCCGTCAAGTAGTTCAATTGTCCTGTCGCCAAGGTCTCCGGGCAACGTGTGGCAGTACGGCCTCCATTTTGCGTTTTCGTAGATTTTCCGTAACCGACTGATCGTTTCCGCATCCGAAATCACACATTGATCATCGTGATTTCGAATCAGAATTGAGTCTGTATTCTGAAAGTCTACGAGCCATTGCGGATTCGGTGCATGTGACGAGAATTGACATCCAGACACTGATATAAGCGATGCCGCAATAAGGAGTGCCGCCAATTTCATGCTCGCCTCCACTGCGTGCTGATGAACGACTCGTTGAAAGTCTCATATCCCAATGTGCTGGCAACGAGTTGCCGATACCACCCATTTTTGCGGTACACGTTCTCACATATTCGTCTTGGCGTCCGTTGTGGCTCCCACGACGGCGTCGAGAGCTTGGTTCAAGGCGGCATCGTGTCGATGATCCCGTGAGTACACACGGAAGATCAGGAAACTCGTCGGCAATGCCCGGAAAAGCTCGTCGTCACTCAGCATCCGCGGTCCGTCGTAAGCGGGGTCGAGCAGGTAATTCAGCCCCGCCGCGGGCAATCGCGCGTTCGGACGGTGATAGTGCCGTGCGATATCGAACGCGAGAGGAATCTCACGAAGTTCTGGTGGAAGATTCCTTCGCAACCGTCGTTCGATGATATCGGATTCCCCGAAAATCGACGTCTGTTCCGAAGTCCCGACATGGAAATTGATCGTGCGTTCGCAGGCCATTTTCCACGGGACTTGTCGTTGCAGGATCTCGTCCCACTGATGGCCCAACTCCCGTGTCGCCGGGTCATCACTTTCCGAAAACCGATCCACATCGACCAGGAAGGAAAATTCGGTAAAGGATTGGTAGGCGTCCAAATGCTCCATCGGGTTTCCCGGGAATAACCTTGCCATCGTATCGGGAAACAATTCTTCAAGAGCCAGGTCCAACGCGCGGACGGTGCGATGGAAATAAATCGTACGGAACAAGTTGGCTCGTGTCTCGATGAAGTTGATCAAAGTCGGCAAGCCGCGCGAATGAATCGTGAGTCCCGCGGGCGTGAAAAACGTGTAGTGCAGTAACCGTGAGAGATCGAACGCCCGCAAACTATAGCCGGACATGTACGCATCACGGAGCACGAAATCCATGTTGTCGACGGTGTAGATTCCGCTGAAGAGTGCTCGCAACTTGCATAACCAGTCGGGGTGGCCTTCATCGTCGGCATGTTTTGGTCGACGAATCAGCCAAGCGATCTGTGCCGGTTCCAACTCTTCCAGCGGTTGCAATTGGGCTCCCGGACAACGCCGGATTCCCCGTAGAAGATCGCCCAAATGGTGTTGAATGATATGCGAACCGATGTCTTCGTGAGTGACGTTCCACTGCGACAGATAATGGTCGTCGAAGAAGTGTCCGAACGGTCCGTGCCCCACGTCGTGCAACAGTGCGGCCATACGCACCAGGCATTCCACATAACCACGCGATGGCACGTTCGGACAGGAATCGGCCAGCGATTCATACCAGGCGTCGATCACCTTCGACGCCAGATGCATCGCCCCGAGCACATGTTGAAATCGCATATGCTCCGCTGATGGAAACACCCACCATGCGGTTTGCAGTTGATGGATTTTTCGGAGTCGCTGCACCCACGGGTGATCGATGATCTGTTGTTCGGCGATCTCGCCAGCGGGCAGTCCGGCGGGGGAGATGAACGGGATGTAGCCGTGAATCGGGTCGTGGGAGAGGCTTTCCGTGGTGAAGTCGCGAACCATCGATCCGTATTCTCCGAGTTGACGCAATCAAAGCCGTATCATACCGACTTTGCTCGCTTTCTTGCAGGGCGTCAACATGCGGATTCCGCCGCTCCTCGCATAGCCATCGTGCAACGACGCCGGGCGGTCGCTAGTGATAGTGTATCTTCCAACCGCGATGGTTTCCGATGAAACCACGAACTAACAAGCATCAAGGTGTCCGGTCGTTGAGTCGTGAGATCCTCAGGGGGCAAACGCCGACTGTAGATACGATCGATTTCCTTGCGGACCATCTCGGCAGAATCAGGATCGTTCGGCGGTGCTACGACGCTCGCCACTTGCCCGCCGCGAATTAGATACCAAATCTGTTTCTCACCCGAGCCATGTGGATAGATGAATGAAAACTCTTCACGCGCGGTCCGCAAACGGTCTAGGATTTCACGCAGGACGGTCAAAGATTCCAACTCGTCACGCAGCCGAGCTGCAAGTTCGAACAACCGTCCCGCAGCTGCGGTCTGCATCTGGGCGGCGACCGACTCGAGCAAACTCAGATCGGTTCCTTCCAAGAATCGCTGTGCCAACTGCACCTGTTGAGTGTAGGCCCGCCGAGAACATGCACCGACGCAAGGCCCGAGACATGTGCCCATTTCCAGACGCAAGCAGCCGGGTCGATCAGTCGTTTCGAACAGCCCCAATTGCTCCGCGAAACGCATGGGAACGGTATTCATGCAATCGCGAAGTTGACAATGTCGATTGAGCGCTTCGACGGCGGCTTTCACGCGACGACTTCCTCGCAACGGCCCAAATGCATTGGTTACATGATTGGCTGGTCGGTTTGTTACGAACACACCCGGTGCCTGCGGACGGCCGATACACACATAGTTCGCCCGCATTCGCTTGGGCATGTCTTTAACGTTCCAAGCCGGTCGTCGCGTTTGGATGAGATGCAATTCCCGCAACAACGCTGCGAACTCAGTTCCCGCCGGCTCCCACATCATCGAGTGGGTATGCCGAATGATCCGTCCCGCCTTCTCGTTCCGCTGCCCGGCTGTAAAGTAACTGAGAATCCGCGTGCGTAGCTGCTTGGATTTGCCGACGTAAATGAGCACACCGTCGGCATCGAGCATCCCGTACACACCGGGTTCGTTCTTGCATTCGCTACAGATTGCGTCTCGAAGGCGTTTCCGCGTGCGACCGTGCACACGCACAAGATCGGTCGCCGAATGCGGATTGAACGGATTGTCGCCGAAATCGCTGATAATTGGCTCGGCTGGCAATTCCTTCCAGAGTTTTGGCATGCTGCCCTCCCGGCATCATCGTCCGTGAACACCCGCGATCCGTTCTCGCAGGTCGTTTCATAGTATCGAAGTTGTATGGCGTCGAAAAGAAAGCTCAGCAAGCAAATCTCGAACAAGCGAAATTGTTCCCGCAAATTGTTGGCGACGCCGTGACCTCATGTCCGCATTGAAAATCGGTTCTCCGCGTCGGATAATCGGCGACCACCCGCGACCCCAGCGGCCGTGAAGACTCCATCATCAAAGAGGCGCAGACAAATGCCGGAGACGTTTATCTTGATCCCGGGCCGCACTAGCCGACAGGGAACGAGCCTGAATGAAGGCAAATATACCGATAACTACCGCGATGAGATCAATACCCTCAAAATGAATTCCGAGGACATGGAGAGACTGTCGCTAAACGCGGGTGATCGGGTTCGAATGTGGAACGAGTTCGGTAACGTCGAAGTTCCCGTCGAGACCGACAAAGGGGAATGTCCGCCCGGGTTGTTGTTCATCAGTTATGGTGATATTTCGAGCCAACTGATGGGAGCCGAAACGCACGGCAGCGGCATGCCGGATAGCAAAGCACTCGACGTGTTCGTCGAGCGAATTGAGGGATAACGTAAAAAAGCCTCCGAAGAGCAGACCCTTCGGAGGCTTTTTCGTTGGCAACTAGTGACTTCTAGCGATTCACGGTGCGTGTTCGCTCGAGCAGATCGACATAATCCTGGGCAATCTGTAACAACTCGTCGTTGTAGTACCCTTCCGGCATAATTGGGCCTTCGGTGTTGTTCTCGGCGGCTTCTTCGGCCTCCTCTTCTTCCTTGGCCTCTTTCTGCTCGCTTTCCTGCTCCGCTTTCAACGTCTCTTCGTTGAGCGAAACGGTCTTGCGATTCTTTCGCTTCATGTATTTGGCGATACGTTCGTTGACCTTCTGGAATTCTTCGTTCTTGGTCAACCGTTGCGCACTCGCTTGTTGCAACGCGGAGATCACTTCATTCCGACGCATGCCGTAGCGATCGTGATCGACTTCATCGACTTGATCGAACTTCAAGGCGTTATCCAAGAAGGACTCACCCAGGTCCATGTGGTCGATCAACGACGGCAGCACGATATCACTGGTCACGCCCTTGTTTTGCGTGCTCGCACCGTTGACCCGATAGAACTGATTGATGGTCAGTTTCAACGCACCACGTTGTTCGGGTGGGCTGAGGAATCGGAACGTCGAACGAGCCACTGGCATCACGTTTTGCACGGTGCCTTTGCCATGCGTGGTGGTATCGCCAACGACAATCCCGCGACCGTAGTCTTTGATGGCACCAGCGAAAATCTCGGAAGCCGACGCCGACAACCGATTACAAACCACAACCAGTGGTCCGGTGTAAGCGACACCTTCGTCAACATCGTTGTGGCTTTTGATATTGCCGTCTTGCTCTTTCACCATCACGACTGGGCCATTGTTGATAAACAAGCCCGTCACTTCGATGGCTTCACTAAGTGCACCGCCGCCATTCATCCGCAAATCGATCAGGACGGCATCCACGCCACCTTGTTTTTCGAAGTCTTGCAGAACTTTGTGCACGTCGCGGGACGTACTTTTGAAGTTGGCAACGCCAGAACGTGCCCCGTCGAAATCGCGATAGAACGATGGGATGTTGATCACACCGATCTTGCCTTTCCCATCGCCGAGGCGGTCGGACAGGTCGATGATTTCGCCTTTCACTTCAGAACTTTTCAGTTCGATTTCCTGGCGAGTGAGTTCGTAGGTTTTGATCTCGGTCGGTGCGGTTTTCGGTTTGACTTGCAAACGAACTACCGTGCCTTTGTTTCCACGAATCAGCCGTACAACTCGACTGAGTTTCATTTCCACGATGTCAGTGAACTCGCCATCTTCCTGAGCCACACCGATGATCTTATCGCCGACTTTGAGCCGACCATCTTTCTCCGCCGCACCACCAGGTACGATTTGCGCGACAGTCGTGTAACCGTCTTCACTGCGAAGCGCCGCTCCGATGCCTTCCAATCGAAGTCGCATTTGGATTTGGAAATCGTCCAAGGTCTCCGGCGACATGTAGCTGGAGTGGGGATCGAAACAATGCGTGAGCGAAGACAGATACATTTCGAGTTTCTCGAAACCTTCGGTTTGCTCCATCATCGATTGAATGTTGTGGTAACGCTTGTGAAGACGTTCGCGGGCTTCGTCGATTTTGGTGCCGTCGAGCTTCAGCGTGAGCAAATCGTACTTGATCCGCTTCCGCCACCGTTCGTTGATTTCCTCTTCCGACTTCGCCCAGTCGAGTTCGTCAGCATCGGTCACCATTTCTTCGTCGATCGTGTAATCGTAGTCGCGATCGATTAAATCCTTAACGAGCTTCATTCGTTCGGACAATCGCTGGTCATACACGTCGAAAGCGGTAAACGCGAACTGCACATCGCCCGCTTTGATCTGATCATCGAGTTCGGTTTTTAGCTTTTCGAACCCATCAATGTCGGCTTGAATGAAGTACAACTTCTGTGGGTCGAGCTGTTCGAGGAACCGGTCAAGCAGACGCTGAGAGACTTCGTCGTCGATCGTCTTACGACTGATGTGATAACGACTGATCATTTCGGAGACGAGTTTGGCGGTTTTCTCGTCGCCGGCGGCGGGTTTGGAATTCGCGTGGGCAATGAAACCCAAAGCTGCGAATAACACCATGGCAGACGTCAAAATGATTCCGACGCGGGCGGGGGCCTTCCACTTCATAGACTTCATCCAATTCCGAATGGCCAGCGAATGTGACGGGGTAGACTGTCAAACAGACAGTCATCAAGAAATCGTATCGCAATCCGCCATTGACGACAAGATGACGTTTCCACCGATCACTTGACCATACCATCACCAAAACACGTTACCCATCATACGCAGGTTGAGGGTTAAGTGTTGGAACTGATTCGGATTGGCACTGCCGACACCTATTGCGACGACAATCCAAACAGTCGTCGAGACAGCCATCCGGTCGGCAAATCCGGCTGCAAGACGCTTGTCGGATCGTTGATCGTGTGCCGCAAGATATTTTCTGCCGCCAGGTAGCCACTGCGAACCGCCCCTTCCATCGTGGCCGGCCAACCGGTTTGTGTCCAATCACCGGCAAACTGCAGGTTCTCGATGGGCGATTGTTGCGGAAGCCGACAACGCTTCGCTTCCGGTCTGACGGAGAAGACGGCTCGATGTTCCGTCACAAACCGCGAATGCAGAAGGTTCGCATCAAGGGAGTTCGGCCAGACCGATTTCAACTCGTCGACGACTTCCTCGACAATTTCCTCACTCGATCGACCGGAAAGGTCCCGACTGGCACTGATCACAACCTGGTAATAATGCCCGGAAAACGAGGAGGATTGATCCGTCAGTCCACGGTTGAAGAGCCATTGGGAGGTCTTTTCGATCAGCACTGCGTGAGGCAGATCGGTGATCGGCCGGTCGAACCAGAGATGAACGCTAGAAATCGGAGCGGACTCCAATTCGTCGACCGCCTGAATTTGTGGATGCGTTCGCCACTCCTCCGGCAACAATGCCAATACACGGTGATGCGGCACTGCGAGCACGAAATGATCGCCGGTGATGGTCGAACCGTCCCGCAATTCGACCTGAGTGACACGGTCATTCTCGGTTCGTAACGCCTTTACGCCCGTCAATAGCTGCACATCGACCGCATGACTGGCGAGCCAATTCTCCAAGGTTTCGCCATAGAATTCCGAAAGGGGAACGGTCGGGATCTCCACGGTCCAACCATCGCGATTGGCCATAAACCCGTCGACAAATACTTTTCGAGCCGAAGCGACGTCAATGCGATCCAGCGACTCACTTAACGCACTCACGAGTACCACAAACCAGAAACGTTCGATGGCGTTCGGCGTCTGATTGTGTCGAGCGAGCCAGTCCGCGAAGGATTCCGTCGACTCGTTCTGATCTGGCGAGAGTTTCGCCAAGGATTTCAAGCCACGTGCGATACACGTCAGGTCTTTCCGAGATAGATAATCCAGTCGTCGAAACGCCGGAAACAAGTGTAACGGTGCTGGAAGCCACGACGCGGAAAACATCGTCTGCGTACCGTTCGGTCCAATGAAATACAATGCCGGTTGACGTTCGAGGCGGTCGGCTATCCCGACGGTCTCACAGAAGAATCGAAAATTTGTGCAGCATCCCATGTTGACGTGCTGGCAATTGTCGATGAGTTGTCCCGTTGTTTGATCGACGAACGAACTTGCTCGCCCACCAAGTCGCGGTCGCGATTCCAACAGGGTCACCCCCAACCCACGAGAAGCCAACGCTGTCGTTGTCGCCAACCCCGCGAGTCCCCCCCCAATCACGACAACACGGTGATCTCCATTCGGATCTGACACGACACAACCACTTCGTTTGCAGGAAATATTGCGAACCTGCTCGCACAACTCGGCAGGATTTCGCATCATAAGTCGTGATCGGTCCGAAGCGAAGTCTCTCAGTGATTAAAGCGAAGCCATGGTCGGGTGGGGACGAATTTCCAATCATATTTGTGAAGTTCTGGGAAACGCGATCTTTCCACCGGCGTGTGTTTGCTGTCTTCAGGACGAAGAGACGCTCGACGACACGGTACGACTGTGCTTGAAATGTCGTGCAGCTCTCACGCCGAAACTTCTTCACGTTTGTCGTCGCTGTGACGCACCGGTCGGGCCGCATCTGGATACGAGTTTCGGTTGTATTCATTGTCGGAATGATCGTTTTTACTTCGATCGCGTACTGAGTTTGGGCCCCTATGCAGATGAACTTCGCGCGGTTTGTCAGCGTCTCAAAAACCACCGGCAGTCATCGCTCACAACCGCGATGGCGAGACTGCTTTGCGAACGAATCACTGCCGAGTTGACGGAACCGCTGGATTTCGTTTTGGCGGTCCCACATCATTGGTCGACACGAATCGGCCAACGCGCCGAAACTTCCGAGTTGTTGGCGGAATCCGTCAGTCGCCTTTTGCGTGTGTCTCAGGATCGGTTTTTGATCGCCAAAACACGACGTACCGAGCGACAGTCGGCACTTTCACCGGCCCAGCGACGAAAAAACTTGCGAAAGGCCTTTCGATTACGGAACCGCGAACGCGTGGCAAACCGGCGGATTCTCCTAGTTGATGACGTACTTACAACCGGAACGACCGCAAATCGAATCGCGAAGCTCTTGCGGGATGCGGGAGCGCAGTCCATCATAGTGGCCGTTCTCGCTCGCGGTTTGGGGGATGCCCGTGATCCGACTCCGTTTTAGCCGAGACCATGAACTTAACGATCGACAGTGACGAAAACATCAAAGCATCATGACGACAGCTCGGACATTCCGAATCGCAACCCGCTCCAGTGACTTAGCCCTTTGGCAGGCCAACCACGTTGCAGAGCTTCTTCGTGCCGCGTGTCCGGAGCGCGAAGTGGAAGTCATTCACGTATCCACCATTGGCGATCGCGATCGACAAGCTGCGTTGCATCAGATGGGAGGACAAGGCGTGTTCACCCGTGAGGTGCAACGTGTTGTCCTCGACAATCACGCCGATCTTGCAGTGCACAGCTTGAAAGACCTACCGACCGAAACGGTAGCGGGATTGGTGCTTGCGGGTGTGCCTGAGCGTGCCAATGTATTCGATGCCCTGTTGCTGCCGCAGGATCGTGATCCACAACTAACCTGGGAGACTCTGCCAGCAGGATCGCGTATTGGCACCGGAAGTTTGCGACGGCAAGCCCAGCTGTTGCATGCCCGCAATGATGTAGAACTTGTTCCGATCCGTGGAAACGTGCCCACACGGGTGCAGAAGCTCGATGACGGTGAATTCGACGGTGTTATTCTCGCGGTCGCCGGTTTGGATCGGCTTGGCTTGGCGGACCGAATCACTGAGATTCTGGAACCGCCGTTGATGTTTCCCGCGGTCGGTCAAGGGGCATTAGGACTGGAATGCCGCGAGGATGACGAAGAACTCAGGGAAGTTCTCCAGCAGATCTCCGATCCACGTGCGTTTGCCGCAGTCCGAGCCGAACGAATCGTGCTCGCCGACTTGCGAGCCGGCTGTCATGCTCCTGTCGGAACTTGGACGCAATTCCTTGACGACTCGATGCAACTCGACGCAGTCGTACTGACCGCCGATGGTCGAAAAAAGATTCACACGACTGTCACCGGATCACCCGATAACCCAATCGAACTCGGACGTGAAGTCGCGGCGAAGCTGCTCGACGACGGGGCGCAGGCTTTGATGGACGCGAGCGTAACGGACTGAACGGCCTGTTATTTCTGGCGTTTGTAAAATGGCAATTCGCAGACCGTTGCGGGAAGTCGGCTATTACGCACTTCGATTTCGACGGCCGAACCAACATTGGCGGCTGAGGTGTCAACAAACGCCATGGCAATCGGCCGCTCCAAAGTAGGCGAGAACGTCCCCGACGTCACTTCGCCAACTTCTTGATCAGCAACCCGAACGCGACAACCCTCACGCGGGACACGTCGACCTTCCAGCATCAAGCCGACGCGTTGACGTTCGGGACCACGATCGACCACTTCCCGTAGAGCCGCCTCGCCGACAACGCCCGAACCGAGATGCACTGCAAATGCGAGTCCCGCGCTGATTGGGTCGATGTCTTCCGACAATTCATGCCCGTACAATGGCATCCCCGCTTCGAGTCGCAATGTGTCACGACAGCCCAGCCCACATGCAGCGACACCGAGACGATCAAAGTGCTCCCAGAGTCCCACGACGTGGTCCGCAGCAGCAATGATCTCGAAACCATCCTCGCCGGTGTAGCCGGTCCGGCTCAGTAATACCGACACGCCATTGAGCTCCGTTTTTGCATTGCGATAGTATCGCAGTGTCTCGAGATCAAGGTCGACCAGCGAGTTGACAACGTCAAACGATTTCGGCCCCTGCACTGCAAACATGGGATCGGAGAGTGTCCGATCCGCCATCGTGACATCCTGTTGCCCCAAATGCGATTCGAACCAACTCACGATTTTTGTTCGGTTCGACGCGTTCACGACAACGAGAAACTCTTCACTATCGAGACAGTAGACAAGCACGTCATCCAGAACGCCACCGGTTTCGTTCGTGACCAATGCGTATCGGACCTGACCGGGTTTTAGCTTGGCAACATCGATTGTCACCACGTGATTCAGAAAACTTCCGGCATCGGGACCGCTGACAAAAAGCCGCCCCATATGTGCGATGTCAAAGAGACCGACATTGGTGCGGATTGTCCGGTGTTCATCGATGATATTGCCGTACTGAATTGGCATCTGCCAGCCGGCGAAGTCGACCATACGACCACCATTCGCTACATGCCAATCGTAAAACGCGGTACGAAGCGGTTCGCCTGTCATGTCGTCAACTCTCTGGAAGCAATGCAAAACGCCCGGCGATAACCGGGCGAAAAATTCAAACGCGATTCCCTGCCACCGGCAACGTGTTAGCTTGGTGGCACTTCATTGGAGCAAAGCGAAGCTCGCAGGTACTCTCGGTTCATCCGGTGGATGTTAGTGACCTGAATTCCCGCAGGGCAAGCTGCCTGGCATTGATTGGTGTTGGTGCAAGCACCGAACCCTTCTTCATCCATCTGAGCGACCATGTTGAGGACGCGTCGGTCACGTTCCGGCTGACCTTGAGGCAACAAAGCCATTTGCGAGACTTTCGCACTCGTGAACAGCATGGCCGACGCATTCTTACAGGCGGCAACACACGCGCCGCAACCGATGCAGGCCGCCGCTTCCATCGCGAGATCGGCGTTCTGCTTTGGAACTGGCAAGTTGTTTGCGTCTTGGGCGTTTCCAGTGTTGACCGAAATATAACCACCCGACTCGATGATTCGATCGAGAGCCGATCGGTTGACGACCAAGTCCCGCAGAACGGGAAACGCAGTTGCCCGCCACGGTTCGATGACAATCGTATCACCGTTCGAAAACTTCCGCATGTGAAGTTGACAGGTCGTGGTTTCTTTGTCTGGGCCATGCGCTTGACCGTTAATCATCATACCGCACGCGCCGCAGATCCCCTCACGACAATCATGATCGAACGCGACCGGTTCTTCGCCTTGGCTGACGAGCTGCTCATTGAGCACATCAAGCATCTCCAGGAACGACATGTGCGTGGAGATACCGGTGAGCTTGTACGTCTGAAACTGACCCCGCTCATCCGGCGAAGGTTGTCGCCAGATCTTCAGCGTCAGATTCAGCAAGTCATGCGATTCGTGTTCGCGGGCATCGGGAATGGAGATCATCTATTTGTAACTCCTCTGAGTCGGCTCGATCTCGACGAATTCGAGCGGTTCTTTCCGCAGGGTAGGTTCTTTTCCGACGCCGTTATGTTCCCAAGCCGCGACGTACTGGAAGTTCTCATCGTCTCGTTGGGCTTCCCCTTCGGAAGTCTGGTACTCTTCCCGGAAGTGGCCGCCGCAGGATTCCGCCCGGTTCAACGCATCACGCGTGAGAAGTTCCCCGAACTCGATGAAGTCAGCCACGCGACTTGCACGTTCGAGTTCTTGGTTGAGACTCTCGCCGACACCTGTCACATGGAGATTGTTCCAGAATTCTTCCCGCAGATTTCCGATTTGATCGAGTGCCGTCGTCAAACCCTGTGCATTGCGAGCCATTCCCGCCTTGTCCCACAGGATCGCACCGAGTTCACGGTGGAAACTTGTCGCCGAACGTTGACCACGAATGCTGAGAAGTTTCTCCGTGCGGTTACGAACTTCGACCGAGGTTTCCTTGAACGCCGGGTGATTCTCGCTAACAGGATTAAACTGGTGGCTCGCAAGGTGATGGTTGATGGTGTAAGGCACAACAAAATAACCGTCGGCCAAACCTTGCATTAACGCACTCGCACCGAGTCGGTTAGCACCGTGGTCCGAAAAGTTCGCTTCACCGAGCACAAAGAGCCCTGGGATATTGCTTTGCAAGTTGTAATCGACCCAAAGCCCCCCCATGGTGTAGTGGACGGCGGGATAAATTTTCATCGGAACCTTGTACGGGTTCTCGTCCGTGATCTTCTCGTACATGTGGAACAAGTTGCCGTACTTCGCCCGGATCGTTTCCTCACCGTAATGGGCGATGGCATCCTTGAAGTCGAGGTACACTGCCATGCCGGTATCACCGACACCATAGCCGGAATCACACCGCTCCTTCGCGGCCCGTGAGGCCACGTCACGCGGAACCATGTTGCCAAACGCCGGGTAACGACGCTCCAAGTAATAGTCGCGATCTTCCTTGGGAATTTCGCTCGGAGCACGTCTGTCGTTGCTGTCTTTCGGAACCCAGACACGACCGTCGTTTCGCAGACTTTCACTCATCAATGTGAGTTTGGACTGGTAATCGCCGGAGACCGGAATACACGTTGGGTGAATCTGCGTGAAACACGGATTCGCAAACAATGCCCCACGTTTGTGACACCGAAAAGCAGCGGTGACGTTACAGGCTTTGGCGTTCGTAGAAAGATAGTACGCGTTGCCATAGCCGCCTGTGCATAGAATCACAGCGTGTGCGGCATACGACTCTAATTCCCCGTTCAGCAAGTTACGACACACAATTCCCCGTGCCATACCGTTCACGAGAACGAGGTCCATCATTTCGCGGCGTGGGTACAACTTCACCTTGCCGAGCTTGACTTGTCGCATCAGTGAACCATACGCACCGAGCAATAATTGCTGGCCAGTTTGTCCGCGAGCATAAAACGTTCGCGAAACCAACGCTCCACCGAAGGTGCGGTTTGCCAATGTACCGCCGTACTCGCGAGCGAAAGGCACCCCCTGGGCGACACACTGATCGATGATGTTGCCTGAAACTTCCGCCAAGCGGTACACGTTCGACTCGCGGCTGCGGAAGTCGCCCCCTTTCACGGTGTCATAGAACAGACGCCAAACGCTGTCACCGTCGTTCGGGTAGTTCTTGGCCGCATTAATTCCCCCTTGAGCCGCAATACTATGGGCACGACGCGGGGAGTCATGAATGCAAAACGCTTTGACGTTATATCCCATCTCGGCCAATGAAGCGGCTGCCGAAGCTCCTGCCAATCCGGTACCGACGACGATGACGTCAAACTTGCGTTTGTTGTTTGGGGAAACGAGTTTCAACTCGCCCTTGTGCTTGGTCCACCGGTCGGCCATCGGTCCGGAAGGGACTTTGCCGTCGAGTAACTGAGTGTCGATCATTTCAGACATGAGATTCACTTACTTCTTCGGTTCCGAATGCCAGAGCATTCTAGGAACGACGGTGAGAGTGGATTCTAGACGCGACAATCGTTCGCAGCTGCGATTCGCATCAAATTCCTACAGTTGAGTTCGTGCCCAAAGGGGGAAGATGGCAAATGCACAACCGAATAAAATGGCGAACAGATAACCCAAATTCCGCACCAATCTGTTGTATTTCGGGTGACTCAACCCCAGACTGCGGAACGCCGACGAGAATCCATGACTCAAGTGAGCGCCTAACAGCAAGCAACCAAGCACGTAAACAACGAGCACATGCCACTGCGTGAGGATTTTGATGGCCTTGTCGAATGGTTCGAGTTCGTTGCCGTCAGCGTCCTGATAAAACTCATCGGGACGAAGGTGCAAGGTAAAATCCCAAAGGTGAACGATCACGAAGCCCAAGATCAGCACACCGGAAACGAACATCCAGCGACTCGCAAGCAACGGAGCTTTCTCCGCATAGTCTTTATCTTGCTTGACGGCGTAGGACTTACCACGGGCAACACTGTTCACGTTCTTCAACGTGATCGCCAAATAGAGGTGGAGTAGAAAGAGGAGGAGCAACCCGCCTTCGGCGAGCTTCACAAACCACTCCTGGCCGTGCAGCGTGTGTGCGTACTCGTTGTAGGCATCTGCGCCCACAAACATCAGCAGATTTCCCGCCATATGCACAACGAGAAACCCGCAGAGCAATAGGCCCGTAATCCCCATGACGTACTTCCGGCCAAGGGAAGACGACATCATTCTGGTGAACCAACTCAACGCTGTTTCTCCCGCAAAAAGCTCAGTCGGTCAATCCGCAATTGTTGTTTGCGATTGATTATAGGTCGCTGGGTGTCAACTTCAATCGTGACGGCCTAGCAATCCCAAGAACTCATTGAGGAAAACTGATTCACCCGCGAATTTTAGCGCATGTTCATGGGGTCAATGTCGATGGTAAATTCCAATCCACTCGATTTTGGCAACCGATCCTCCGCGAGACGCCAAAGTTTCACAATGTCCGCCGGATCGACGGCCGAAAGTTGAAAATGGAAACGGTATTGATCTTTCACCTTCGCCACCGGGGCCGGGGCCGGCCCTAACAACCAGACCGGCAGCGATTCTTCTTGAACGGTTTGTTTGAGGACTTCCGCAAACTCATTGGCTTTCGCCTCCACGAGGGCTTCGTCTTCGGACCGCAGAATCACACGGGCCAAATGTCGGAACGGCGGTGCGTGCATCGCTGCTCGTTGTCGCATCTCGTGTCGGGCGAAACCGTGGTAGTCATGGTTGGCCGCGAACGCGATCGCGGGTTCCGCTGGTGATGAAGTTTGCACGAACACACGACCTCCACGCTGACTACGACCGGTTCGACCAGCAACTTGCGAGATCAGTTGAAACGTACGTTCTGCTGCCCTGAGATCAGGTTGATGAAGACAGGTGTCGGCATCGACGACTCCCACAAGCGTCACATTCGGGAAATCCAAACCTTTGGCGATCATCTGTGTGCCGAGCAGAATTTGGACGTCGCCATTGCGAAATGATTCCAAGGCTGCGGAGTAACTTCCGTGTCGACGCATGGAATCGCTGTCCATCCGCAGAATATGATGATCCGGGAACTTGCGGCGAACTTCCTCTTCGAGACGTTGCGTGCCAGTGCCAAGGCGACGGATTCCCGAATGTCCACACTCAGGGCAGTTGCGAACGATTGCTTGATAATTGCAAACGTGACACAACGCGACATTGCGATCGCGGTGCCAAGTCAAAGTGACATCACAATGCGGGCATTTTGCGGAAACTCCACACCCCCGACACCACAGTGTCGGCGAGAACCCGCGTAGATTGAGAAACAAAATCACCTGACCGGAATCGGAAAGTGCGGTTCGCATTCCCGATTCCAATACACGACCAATAGCGTCACCGCGTTCGACCTGCGGATCGTTCCGCGTATCGACGACAACAACCGGCGGCATTGCTCGCTCTTCAACACGCTTGGGTAAGCTGAGGAGTACATCTTTTTTCTCCTGCGCCCGACGCCACGATTCCAACGTCGGCGTCGCGGAACCGAGCACGAGCGGAATGTTCTCCAAGCGGGCCCGCTCTCGGGCGACTTCTCGCGTGTGGTACCGGGGAGTCGAATCTTGTTTGAACGAGGTTTCGTGTTCTTCGTCGATCACGATCAGTCCAAGATGCGGAGCCGGAGCAAACACCGCACTCCTCGCTCCGACAATCACGTTGACCGCCCCACGACGAATTTGCTGCCAATGCCAATGACGTTCCGCAGCACTAAGGTGACTATGCAATACGGCCACCGAGTCGAATCGGCTTTGAAACCGCTCGACCGTTTGCGGCGTTAAGCTGATCTCCGGCACCAAGACGATTGCCTGGCGACCGTAACCGACAACCTCACGAATGGCCTGGATGTAAACTTCCGTCTTCCCGCTTCCCGTTACACCGTGTAGCAAGAAGGTTTCGTGCCGTTTCTGTTGCAGAGAATCCACGATGGCAGACAACGCGGTCTGTTGCTGCTCGTTCAATTTCAAGTCATCGTTGCGTTCGCAGGGAGACGAATCCGGAACGAAATCGCAAGTTCGCTCCCGGTGGGCGATCACCAGATTTTTCTTGACCAACGCCTGAATGGGACCCGCGCTACAATTAGCCGCTACGGTGATATCTTCCAACAGCATTGGAGAGTCTTGGCTCTTTAGCACCGCTAGAACCGCTTGCTGTTTTGCCGACAATCGCACGCCCGCCAACCGAGATTCTGCATCGGGATGGATCTGGAACCTGCGAATCAATCGCGTGCCGGCTCGTTGTTTGACACCGTTAGGAACGACACTCTCGAGCACTTGTCCCCAACTACAGACATATCGATCCGCGATCCAACGGGTGAGGTCCAACATCGACGGGGTGATCAACGGCACCTCGTCCACAACCGACTGCACCCACTTCAGCTCACGATCCGTCTCCGGCACCGGGCCGACTTCGACGCAAAACCCCGTGATTTGCCGATCACCTCGGCCAAACGGAACACGCACTCGCTGGCCGGGCTGAATTGTCTCACGAAGTTGATCGGGGATGAGGTACGAAAATGCTGTGTCGACCGGGCGATTCACAACCACCTGGGCTGACAACAAGTCCTCCGCCTCTGCCACTTCCCATGGCATCCTGCCAGAGAATTCCAGTTTTGCTCGGTCCAGTGTTTCCGGGAATAATTCTGGTTGGTTAGATGTTGTTGCGGAAGTTACCATTGCCGTCCTCCTGCACGTCAGTTTTCATTCCTATCAACATGTTATACACAACACACGAACATAAGTGAACATAAGAACTGTTCGTTTTGTGCGATTATTGATAATTACGGAGGGTGACGGTCGAAAGATCTCTGCAAAGTTGGCTATCTTCCACGAAATCTGTCCTCTTGTTACTTGCGGTTGCCTCCTGCAAAATAGAGGTCGTTTCCAGATGGCTCGATCGTGAAGTCGTGGAACTACAACTTTCTGCCGCAAGCAAAGACAGCAATCCGATAACGCGGAGAATGAACCGATGATCGATTCCGACTTCCCAGATGAATCCCCGAACGCTAGCGGAACATCGGTGTCGACGTGGCTGGCCACGTTCTTCTTTCTTGTGGCGGGTGGTCTGGCAGCGTGGAAATTCATGGATCATCCGCTGTCACCACTTCACGACCCGGATGCCAAACCCCGAGTCGTCACGCCGCGAGGAAACCTCGCCGAGACGGAAACATCGCAAATCGAACTCTACCGCAACGCTGCCCCATCAGTGGTGCACGTCACGAGTTTTGCGTTAGCGGGACGAAACCTGCATCGTGAATCGCTCGGCACCGGCAGCGGTTTCATTTGGGACGCCGACGGCCACGTTGTCACCAATTTTCATGTGATTCAAAAGGCGCAAGCCGCTCGTGTCACACTTTTTGATGGCTCTGTCCACGATGCGCGATTAGTCGGCAGCGACCCGGACAAAGATGTGGCGGTCCTTAAGATCGATGCGCCGAAATCGTTGTTGTCCCCGATCCTGATCGGCAGTTCGGAAGACTTGGCGGTCGGTCAGAATGTGTATGCGATCGGCAACCCGTTCGGACTGGATCAGACTCTGACGACCGGAGTCATCAGCGGACTCGGTCGTGAAATTGAATCAGTGACAGAGCGAACGATTTTCAATGTCATTCAGACCGACGCCGCCATCAATCCTGGCAACTCGGGTGGACCGTTGCTCGATAGTGCTGGTCGTCTGATTGGGATCAATACCGCGATTTACAGCCCATCCGGTGCCTACGCAGGTATCGGCTTTGCGGTGCCCGTCGATGCTGTGAACCGGGCGGTCCCTCAGATCATCCGTACTGGCACTGTCGATCGCCCAGGTTTGTCCGTGCTTGTCTGGAGTGATTCCGACGTCGCCCAGATGCGACAGCTCGGCATTCTCGACCGACAAGGCGTGCTATTTCGAAAGGTGATCAAGGGCGGAGCAGCGGACAAAGCGGGATTACTCCCTACGATCGAACTCCCCAATGGTTTGCGGTTGGGAGACCTTTTGGTGGGATTCGATGGTGAGACGATCACGGGTACGAAAGACCTATTCCGGGTTCTCGAGCGGTACCAAATCGGCGACACAGTTTCGATCCTGGTGATCCGCGATGGTCAGGAATTGGAACTCTCACTCACGCTGCAAGCATTGCCGATCTTCACGCAGTGAGAAACAACCAAACTTCCATCGCATGCAACTTCCGAATTGAATGGTGGCCCTGAATCGCGTACACTGAGGAAAAATTAGAGAACGATTTAATCTCGGGATACTCCGGCAGTACACATGCTGTTCTCGCACGGGCCATCACCATGACGAACCAAGATTCCATTCAGGTCACCCGTCAGGACGACATCACGATCATCACCCTCGGACCGGAATATCAAAAGCTTGAGGAAGGTCATCTTCAAGAGGTGAAAACCGATATTCTGGCAGCGGTCGAAAACGCCGAACCGCCCTTGGTGGTGCTCGACCTTTCAAACGTCAGTTTCTTTGGTTCCGCATTTATCGAGGTCCTGTTCCGTGCCTGGAACCGACTGGAAAATGCTGACAACGGCAAATTGGTGATCTGCGGCCTCGAACCGTATTGCAAGGAAGTCCTCAAGGTCACGAACCTGCACAAACTTTGGGACCTGATCGATACCCGCAGCGACGCGATCGCCAAACTGCGATCAGTGTGACGCAGTGTTATTTCGCATGTCGAGGTTATTTGGCATGGCGAGTCGTCATGCTTTGCGATGGCGGTTGTTGCCCGGTTTGCTCGATGAGGGCAAGTTCGTCTGCATTTGCTGGACTATCGAGGCGAAAGCTGACTTCGTCGCCGTCGATGTCAATGACGGTTAGCACTTGATTGCCGACGACCACCATGTCGCCGACCGCTAGTTCCATTGTCTGTTCAGGCACGGATGCCTCCCACATTGGCTTCAGACTGCTGGCCCGGACCCCAACGATCAACTGGGTACGCGCGCGGACTATAGCAAGTCGTCGAAATCACCGCAAACCGGATTCGAAACACCAGTTGACCCAATATGCGAAACGACTACCATCCCGATTTGTAAAACCAAATGACCAACCGCTTTGTCGCACGAGGAGTGTGAGATGCCGCCGTTGTTTTTCGAGCCGATTTTGAAACGGATTCGCTGGGGAGGTCGACGGCTGGGCACGGAACTCGGCAAACCGATCGGTCCCGAAACTGATTATGCCGAAAGCTGGGAAGTCTCAGATCACGGCGAAGATCAGTCGATCGTCGTCAATGGCGAGTACGCAGGTTGGACGCTCCAAAAACTCGTTGCCGAACGCAACCAGGATCTTTTTGGACGCCATGCGGGTCGGAAACAATTCCCATTGCTCGTCAAGTTTCTGGATGCCAACGATCGACTCTCGGTCCAAGTTCATCCGAACGATGAACAAGCCAAGCACTACGACCCACTCGAGAACGGCAAGACGGAAGCGTGGGTCATCGTCCATGCAGAACCCGACAGCAAACTATATGTCGGTCTTCAAAACGGAATTGGCCCGGACCAACTTGCTCAACACCTTCAAGCAGGCACGGTGGAAGAAATCTTGCACACGGTCAGCGTGCAACCGGGAGATTGCGTGTTCATTCCGGCGGGAACGATCCATGCGATTGGTGAAGGTATCGTGCTGGCCGAGATTCAGCAGTCGAGCGACCTAACATTTCGCTTGTACGATTGGGGTCGACTTGGTGCTGATGGAAAACCGCGAGAAATTCACATCGATTCGGCCGTTCACTGCACGAACTTTGATATGGGGCCAGTCGATCCGGTCCAGCCAATCGAATCACAATCCGGTCCTCACCGCATCGAAGACCTCGTTCAAAACGATCATTTTGTCATGCGACGTCATACGATCACCGCCGGTAATCGTGGGCAATTTATCACCGACGATCGTTTTCACGTGTTTTGCGTGCTGGCAGGATCAGGCGAATTGGCATCCGGGCCAAAACTCAACCTCGGCACAACGTTTCTCGTTCCAGCAAGCTGCGCTGATATCGAAATCGCGGCCGCTTCGGAACTCACGTTGCTCGAAGCGTTTCTTCCCTAATCCGCTCAACTGAAAGCCTGGTGTCCTTCATCTTCGAAATGTTCCAATCGTTCGACTAAGACCTCACGCATCTTGCCGAGACGATCACCATCGATGATTTTGTTGCCGTCTTGATCGGTGATGTAGAACACGTCAACGACTTGGTCGAAATGGGTTGAAATCTTGGCGAGTACCACGGACGTATTCAGTTCGTACAACGTTCGTGAAATCAGATAAAGCAAGCCCGGTTGATCCTGGGCGAACACGTCGAGAATCGTGCATTTGGGCGATGTGTTGTTATCGATGACAACACGTGTTGGGAGTTCGGAAACCAATTCTTGCGGGCGACTCATGTAGCGACTGGCCTTCTGGAACATCGCTTCAACCGGCTGTTCCTTCAATAGGCCCGTACGCAGTGCCTCAGTGATTTCATCAATTCGTTCCGCGGGAACCTCGCCGGCAAAGTCGTAGTCGCTCGTGCGGAAACTGTCGACAACGTAACCTTCGGCCGTCGTACTAATTTGAGCCGAGTGCACCGTCAGGCGTTTCGATCGAAGAATCCCGAGCACCCGGTGGAAGATCCCTTTCACGGTCGTTTCGTGAGTGATAAGACGGTATTCGACAATTTCCGTCTCGTCATTCCACGCTCCACTGACTTGAATCTCGCCAGGCTCGATGACTCGCAGCGTCTTCAGGTCGGACGCGATTTGTTGCTTCGTCGTTTCCGCCAAGTAGTGCGGCGGAAAACTCAGCAACTGTTGGGTCAGCCAATCGCGAACATCGTCTTGGCTCTCGTCGTGACTGGTTAACGAGAGCAACACGAACTCAAAGATTTCGCGGAAGCGTTGTTGTTCCTGATACTCGAATTTCCGACCACTAAGGACATACATTCCGCGACAGTAAAAGTCGGACAGTAGCCCGGCTTTCCAGTCCGTCCACACGCCTGGTCCGACAGCGGAGATGTCGGCAGCGGTGAGGACAAACAACATTCGCAGGGTGTCTAAGCTACCGATATCTTTGGCGAAGGGCACGATCACCGCCGGGTCGCTGATGTCACGACGAAACGCCAGGTCGGCCATCGTCAGATGTAATTCGACCAGCAATGCCAACGTCCGGCCCCGATGTTCCGGCAGATCGAAACGCTCGGCAATTCGCTCAGCGATGCGTTTGCCAACGATGCAATGATCTTCCTCGTAACCCTTGCCCACATCGTGCAGAAGAATCGCCAGGTGTAAGATCTCTTTGTGCTGAATCGCGCGATATGCTCGACCAAGATGATCTTCGTCGTTCTCGAATTCAATGCAGCATTCGATCGCCTTGAGAGTATGTTCGTCGACCGTGTAACTGTGATACTGATTGAATTGCAGCAGACAACGGGCGTGTCGGAGATCGGGGATGAGAATCTCGAGCACCCCAATATCGAACAGACCACGAACCACCACTCCCAGATACGTCGTGCAGCTGAGAATCTGCAAGAACATATCGGCTTCTCGCGGCGTGATTTCGTCGCTTAGCTTCGGCACCGCGTTTTTGAGTTCGGCCGCTAGTCGTGGCTTCGGAGTCAGCCCGTACAATGCGGCCGCGTAGTAGAGTTTGAGGATCTCCAACAAGCTCGACTGCACCGTCTCTCGGTAACGCGGCAGAACGTCGATCCAACCGGGTCCGGCGTGGAACATCGTATTCACACGATGAGTCAACGCGAATTCCAAAAGCCGATCTTGCAACGTTCTCGGGCAATGCCGATTCACGAACCGCATCACAATTTCCGAGAGTGCAGAACTATGTCGGAAATAGAGCTGCATGAAGACTTCGACCGGTCGCTGTGCGGGAGTGGCCTGGATGTTCCTGGCCTTCGTAATCCGCAACTGTTCGTCTCGCGTCAGTCGATCTTGTTCACGATTCGCATGGAAGTGCATATCGATACGAATCTTGAGGAGAAACTCGTACGCTGCGAGCAAATCATGCGCTTCTTCCCGTGTGAGCGATCCGTTCAACTTGAGGGAATCGACATCTCGCTCGCCGAACAAGGCAAACCCTAACCATCTCAGCAAATGATAGTCGCGGAGTCCGCCTTGTGAGGATTTCAGGTCCGGTTCGAGTTGCTGAACCGTATTACCATGCGTTAACCGCTCAGAACCGCGAGCCTCGATACAGCTATCTACGAACGCTCGCAGTCGTCGGTGAATCACCTTTCGTTCAAATTGTTTTCGCAGCGTGTTGACGAGTCGTTCGCTCCCCCACAACGAACGCATTTCGACCAAAGCCGTCGCAATCTGCGGCTCGCTCTTGGCGAGAATGACGCACTCCTTGACTGTGCGTACCGAATGCCCAAGTTGCACCCCTGCGTCCCATAAGGCACGCACGACAATGGCACTAAAATCGTTAAAAGGGACCGCAGCTGAGGGATCGTAAAGGAAAAGTAGATCGATATCGGAATACGGACAAAGCTCGCCCCGCCCGGTTCCCCCCACCGCAACGACGGCTGCATTTTCCCGGATCGCTTGCTGCTGAGCCTCACCGAGATTCGCGAATTCGTCTTCGACCAACCGTGTCAGAATTCGGTCCATGCCTTCCGACAACGACGATGCCACCTGGATACCGGTCGCACCACGCTGAAACAATTGCCGACAGCGTTCACGCAGATCGGAAATACTCTGACGCCGCTGCTTGAGAACGGTCAGAATTTGATCGGTGGATGTGATCGCCCCGCTCATCTCACCATTCTCCAAGTGAGACTCGTTGTCGATCGCTCGAAGAGATCACGTACGCTCCACAAGATCAGGACGAAAAAAAAACCGGTCCAAAAGGGACCGGACGGTTGGAGGACTTGTTGCATTTCCAGTCCGTTTCTATCACGAACATTCGGCGAATCCGAGAGTGACCATGGGCCACAATCGTCTCCTGTTAGCCGTTTCCAGGTCGCTCAGATGGCTTCGGCGCCGGACTCTCCGGTCCGGATACGAATCACATCAGCCAAGTCGGTGACGAAGATCTTTCCATCGCCGATTTGCCCTGTCCGAGCGGTCGTCATGATTGTCTCGACGGCTTTACTGAGAATGTCGTCGGACACCACGACTTCCAACTTCAGCTTAGGCAGGAAGTCAACGGTGTACTCGGTACCACGGTACTGTTCTTTGTGGCCACGTTGGCGACCAAAACCGCGGATTTCCGAAACCGTCATTCCTTGAATGCCGGCTTTGGTCAAGGCGTCCTTGACGTCTTCCAATTTGTAGTGACGGATGACTGCTTCAACCTTTTTCATTGCAATAACTCCTCGTGAACTCACGGGAAGCGCCACCCGCTCGTTTCATGAAATGACAGATGTGTGTATTCTTAGGTGTTCAATCTCAACGATTGACGATCCAACATTTCGATCTACAAAGCTTCCTGACCGGTCTCACCCGTTCGGATGCGAATCATTTCGTCCAAGGTCGAGACGAAAATCTTACCGTCACCAATTTGCCCAGTGCGTGCAGTCCGCAGAATGGTCTCGATGACATCAGCTGCTTGGTCGTCGGAGACAACAACTTCCATCTTGGCTTTCGGCAGGAAGTCGACCGTGTACTCAGCGCCACGATACTGTTCCTTGTGCCCCTTCTGACGACCAAACCCACGGACTTCCGAGACAGTCATGCCTTGAATGCCCATGCCCGTTAGTGCGTCTTTGACTTCTTCCAACTTAAAGTGCCGAACGACAGCTTCGATTTTCTTCATCTGTACTTCTCCACGGATGACTCTCTCGTCACATCATATACACGACACAAACGTTTGTTCGAAAACTCACATCGCAGTCGTTTACTTTACTCAGATCACCGGCAAACCGACAGACATGGCGAAGTTCATTTCGTATGCCTGCGGATTGCCGAAGTCTTTAGGAAACTCAACGACTGAAAACAAGCTCCGATCAAAGAAATATGTAACCTTCCTCGCCATGTTGGCTGAGGTCCAAACCTTGAATTTCGTCTTGCTGGGAAACCCGCAACCCAATGGTAGCATCAATCACCTTGAGGATGACGAAGGTTCCAATCAATGCAATGCCACCGGCGGCAACAATACTGATTAACTGTGGGCCCATTTGTGCGACATTCCCTTCCAACAAGCCAATCGGGTGATCGTCACCTGTCACGGCCCGTGTTGCGAAGACTCCCGTCAACAGAGCCCCGACGGTCCCACCAACTCCGTGAACGCCGAAGGCATCCAAAGAGTCATCATAACCAAATTTTGACTTGAGCGAAGTGCATGCCCAAAAACAGGCAAGCCCCGCAATTAATCCGAGAAGAATTCCAGAAAGCGGTGTCACGGTGCCACTCGCCGGCGTGATGCAAACCAATCCGGCCACGGCTCCCGAGCATGCACCAAGGATACTGGGCTTGCCTCGCAAGTACCATTCCGCACCGGCCCAAGAAATGACTCCGCCAGACGCAGCCAAGTGCGTGGCAACGAATGCATTGACTGCAAGCACATCCGCGGCAACCGCACTCCCCGCGTTGAACCCGAACCAACCGACCCACAACAGAGCGGCCCCGATACAGGTGTAAGTCAAATTGTGAGGCGGCATCGGTTCCTGGTTGAACCCCAGCCGTTTCCCGATAATCACCGCACACAGTAGGGCTGAGACGCCAGAACTGATATGGACAACCGTGCCACCCGCAAAGTCGAATGCGTGCAGCGGCTGACCGGAACTGAAATACCCGCCGCCCCAAACCCAATGTGCAATCGGGCAATAGACGAAAGTCCCCCAGAGGATGGAAAAGACGACCATCGCACTGAATTTCATCCGCTCGGCAAATGCACCGCAAATTAGGCAGGGAGTGATGATGAAGAACATCATCTGGAACACCATATTAACCAATTCCGGGATGGCCCCAGCCATTGGATAAACCGCTTGACCCGCATCGGTGTCGAAATACGGCAGAACGTTGCTCATGAAGAGAAAGTGGCCGTCTCCGATGAATCCACCGAGCGAATGATTGCCAAAAGCTAAGCTGTAACCCCAAAGTGCCCAGACAATCGACATAGTGCCCATGAGGAAGATGCATTGCATCATCACTCCCAGGATATTTTTCTTACGAACCAGTCCCCCGTAGAACAACGCCAGCCCAGGTGCTGTCATCATAAGCACTAGTGCCGAACAAATAAGCATCCAGGCAGTGTCCGCACTGTCAAACCCTTCCGCTCGTCGCGGCGGTTTTTCTGACTCAGGAACAACTTCAGACTCGGCAGTTGTTTCGGTTTTTGCTTGTGTTAAATCGCCATCGCTATTACCGTTCGATTCCTGGGCAATAACGGGTGATGTGGAAAACCCTGCAAATAGCAGGCATAACGTGAGCCATCGAATGGTGTGTTTCACAGCTTCTCCTTGAGCGCGTTCGGTGGAAGCAAGAGAGTTAGATTGTCTATCGAAGTGGCTTTGGACCATACCCGACCGTCATTTGCTCTGCAAACCGATCACGATAGAAAAAGCCATCTCCCAAAATAGCAATGGGCGTGCCGAGCAACCGGGAAAAATTGCAATACACCTCCGAAGGTAGTCAAGCTGGAACTCATGACCGATTCGACACTACCAATTGTATTGGCAACTGTTTGCGGCCTGTTTGCAGGTTGGGGAGCAATCTCCTGGGGGCGGTGGCTCACCGCTGATATCGAACCTCCACAACCTTACTCGGTCGCGATGACAGTGCTGTTACCAATCGCGACAGCCGGCATTTTCGCAACCCTTGCATGGTCGGTTCTCCTCGGGCGATGCCAGGAGATCGAGTCAATCAATCTCAGTCAGACGGCTGAGTTCCTACGACTCGGTTACCATCTTGTCCTCATCGCTCTACTGATGACCTCCGTCGTCACAGACATGCGTGATTACGTGATTCCCGATGCAATCACGATTCCGGGGATGGTCATCGGAATCACAGCGGCAACGGTGAGTGGTCAACTGGAAATGGTACCGATATGGATCGATTGGAATGAGGCGGTATTAGGTTACCGCGGTGCGTACATTCCCGACTGGGTCGAACAATACCCGCACTGGCACGGGTTTGCCTGGAGCATGACCGGATTGCTTGCCGGTGGTTTGATCGTGGCCGTCACCCGTTGGATCGCTCGCGTCATCCTGGGTCGGGAAGCACTCGGGTTCGGCGACGTGACCATTATGGCAATGATTGGTAGCTTTGTAGGCTGGCAACCCGTGCTGTTCGCGTTCGCACTGGCACCGCTTGCCGGGCTCTTTGTTGCAATCGCGTCCGGCATTGTAACGGGCCGTAGTTTCGTCGGTTACGGTCCGTATCTGGCGGCTGGAGCAGTCATGGTCTTGTACAGCTGGCGTTGGCTGTGGACACCGCTTCGAACCACGTTCGGCGATTGGATCAGCCTTGCAATTCTGACGACTGTCGCCGTCGCCGCTTTCTGTGTTTTGCTAGCGATTGTCCGCACGTTCCGAGCAATACCGTTCGAGCAAACCAAACGACGCTAAACCGTCATTCTGCGTTCGCGAGACCACAGCTGCTAAGGTCAATCGCAATTGGCTTTAAAGCAAATCGAGTTTCGGGTTACGCTTTCGCGGTCGCGAACACTCTTGGCAAATCCCGTAAACTTCCAAGCGGTGACCGGTCATTCGGAACCCAGTCTCGCGGGCCAATTCTTCGATCAGTTCCGCCACGCGGTCATTCTCGAATTCAATGAGATTGTCACAACGATCGCAGATGAAATGATCGTGTCGCGGGTAGCCGTAGTCGTGCTCGTAGACATCCCGCTCGTTATTCCGAGCGACCTTTCGAATGAGTCCGGCTTCTTCCAGCAAGCCGACGGTACGATAGACACTCGCACGACTGACTCGTCGCCCGGTTTTGCCTGGCGTCAATCGTTCGACGATTTGGTCGGTATCGAAATGCTCGTGCTGGGAGAAAACATCTTCGACAATTACCGATCGTTCATGCGTCAGCCGCATCCCTTGAGTGGCCAAATACTCACGGAACTTGTCAATCGGAGAAACCGCCACAGTGACGGTTGGCAAATCACTCATCCTGCCTACTTCGTCGGTAATTCTTGGAGATGTGGGTATTTGCAACTCGAATCGAGATGCCCAAGGGATTCATCGCCAGCGGTAACTGGCAATGCCAATCCTTCTAACGCGAAAGGTAATGTATTATTACCGATCGTGGCGAAAACTCAAATTGGAGGCCAAGTTTTTTCAGACTCAATCTTCGTCGAGCCCTAATTCGCCAAATAGCATTCCCAAGGCTGCCTCGAGTTTATCGGGAGTTTCATACGTTCCCGCATCGATCGCAGCCTTGATGGCATCGAGTCGTTGTTGACGCAAATTGTTCTCTGCGTTGGATTTGCCAATGGCTTCCGCAGAGATTTCGATCTGATCACCGTCCGCATTGCTTGCTCCCGATGTAGGAGTTTGACGTGCGGCGGATTCGGGGGAAGTGGGTTTGGGCATATTTACGGGGCGCACAATGGGTGAGGACCCGGTGCCTCGTACATCCATGTCAGCACTCCCAGAATTGCGAGAACTCGTACCGGCGAGAGGTTCCTTCCGTTCATTCACGGAAGAATTCACACGGGTATTGTACCGCAATTGGGGGGTCCGGTTCAACCGGGGGTTTCGTTGGGACATTAGAGACTCCGCTCCAGCGGGTAATCGGCGTCGGCAACGATCATGTTGCGGAGAAGGCCGATCGGGCAGCGTCCCAACGATTCCATGGACGTGCAATACTGGTATCGGCAATCGAAACGCCGATCCGCCAGCCCAATATGTCCGGCAATCAATAATTCGTGGATGTCTTGTCATCGAATGGTTAAGACACCTCAGATTTCCGAGCCCGCTTCATGTTTCTGACGAGATGGTTTATTCGCGTTTTCCATTGACGCGTGACTCATAGACCATCACAACGAGGAACCAGTGCAAGCCGCCAGTGTCGAGAATCGCACAAACTGCGCCGAACCACCGAAGGTAAACTGGCATCTGCACGAACCCGAGTGAGAGAAGGATTGACAGTGAACCGATTATCGGGAAGCCGGAAACAAATCGGTAATCGCGTTTCTTGCCACCGCGAATACGATAAAGTGGATAGCGAATAAAGGTCAGATAGAAATTCGTCATCGAAATGACGCAGCCAAAAGCAAAGACAGAATATGTTAGAGTGCTTGCCAAGGTTTGCGTGACTTCAGTAAGGTGCCAAGCCTCAATTCAACGAATACGATTTTTGGTCCCACTAGTACTGAACAGCAGGTGTGATGTCCGCGGAAAGTCCTTCGCGGATGGCGGTTTGCACGATTCGCGCGGCCATCAAAACGTCATCTCGATCGACATCCAAATGCGTCACCGCACGCAGCCGATATCTCCCAAGTGCCCCGATCCGTAACCCCCGACGATGCAATTCCGCCGATAGTTGTGCAGCCGTTCCGATGGCCGGATCGATCTCGAAAAACACCAGATTGGTCTCGATGGCATCCAGATCGATTTTGACACCGTCGATTTTGGCAAGTTCCTGGGCGAGAATCTTTGCATTGGCGTGATCTTCTTTCAGGCGTTCAACATGGTGCTGAATCGCGTAACGTGCCGTTGCCGCCACCACGCCCGATTGTCGCAGGGCACCGCCAAACAATTTCCGATACCGGCGAGCCTCGGCGATATCTGCTTCGTCGCCGGCCAAAATTGCTCCCATCGGACAACCTAGTCCCTTGGAGAAGCACACCGTCACCGTATCGACATGCCGAGCAATCTCCCGGGGATCGCATCCGAGAGCGACCACTGCGTTGAAGAACCGGGCACCGTCCATGTGGGTTTTGAATCCTTGATCCTTAGCCCAGTTCGTGACTGTTTGCAGTCGATCCAACGGCCACGCCCGTCCGCCACCCAGGTTGGTCGTGTTTTCCACGCATAAAAGACGCGTCGGAGTAAAATGCTGATCGAGCGGTCGCACCATCGACTGCAACTCTTCCATATCCGGCATGCCATACGGGCCGGAGACAAATCGGCAACTCACCCCGGACAATGCCGCCGGTCCACCAGCTTCATAGTTCGAAATGTGGCCGGTGGGGTGGATCAGTAATTCATCACCGGGCCGACAATGCACGCGGACAGCCATTTGATTCGCCTGCGTCGCCGTACAGGCAAACACCGCTGCCTCTTTCCCCAGCAAATCCGCCATTTCGGCTTCGAGGGCGTTCGTCGTCGGATCATCACCCGACATATCATCACCAACCGGTGCCGAGACAATCGCCTCATACATGGCCGGCGTCGGACGAGTTACGGTGTCACTGAATAAATTAATCTCGGAGTCTGTCATGTGACAATCGTTGTAGGCAGGAGGAGACGGGTGAGCGTGCTTTCGTTGTATCCATCGCCGCCGAATCCTTCAACTCGGTGTCTCATCAGGCAGAGACTTACTAGGCGTCGTGTTCGGAATTAGTCTGTCCAGCCATTCGGGGTCGGCAAAACGTCGGCCAAGCCAGCGGACGGTATGTTCCATGCGTTCTAGCGTATGCCGACGCTCATCTTCCGGAACTTCTTGCCAAGCAATTCGATCCAATTCCCAGCGGGCAGACCACTGTTCTTTCTCGGCCGTCGCATTCACTCGTTCCATAAATCGGATGGCCCAAACGATTCCGAACGTATTGCGGTAGCGGTCCCAGAATTCGTCGAATCCCTGCTGACAGGGTTGAACCCGAGAATTCATTCTCCAAACGACAGCACCAGACAGACACAAAACTCCGGTAGCGATCATTCGAGTAGAGATCTCACCATCCGATTCGCTCGGAATGCGATGGACCTCGAATGTCCACATCAGGGTCCCGGCCGCTCCGGCGATCAAGATTGCCGGTAGCGTCCAGCGGGTTCCCACATAGTTTCCAAAGCCCATCACCAGGACCAGCACGTACCCGAGACGCATTGGCAATTCGACCTGGAACGATTGCAAAGTGGCATCGCGAACCCAGTCAGCGAGCAACGGCCAAGTAAAGACGAGTAGAAATGGAAACACGACGAACAAGGTCCACACCCGTGCCCCGGGTCGCTTGGCTCCCAAAATCGACAACGCCGGGCAAACAGTTAATAAAGCAGCCGTGTACCACCCAAGTTCGACAAAGGCCGAATCCCAATGGAAAACCCCATCCGCAACCCAGGTCGAAAGCCAAACACCCCAGGCCACCCAACTCCAGCCGGCAGCTCCCACGAGAGTGGTCCCCCGAACGGCCATCGATGCGCGAACGAGAGGCACAATGAGTAAAGTCAACGCGAGCGTCATCAACAGCGGAGTCAACGCGGGAACCATAGTGATAAGGTGTTTGTTGTCAACGAGATAAAACTGAAGAATTGTAGCGATTTCGCCCATCAACCAGACGACTCAGGCCCCAGGTGATCGGATAATCGGCACAATCGGCGCGTGTGGCACCGCGGCTGGAAGTCGGGCAAATCCTGAAACAATTGGCTGTGCGAATCACCCCGATCTGGACGAAATATTGTGTGTGTTGCTCACCAAGACAAAAAGAACAGTGAAGCAAAAATCTCACCATCGGAAACACCGCAAACGCGACGTTTTCGCCCTAAGTTTCGACTGTTCAACTCAGAACCCCTCGAGGAGTTGCGTCAATATGAAGTGGATGACCCTTTCTGCTGCGATGCTGTTGTGTAGCGTTAGCTCGGCCAATGCCGGTCTTTTCGACTGCTTCAAGAAAGAAGCGTCCTGCTGTGCTCCGGCTCCAATGTGCTGCGAAGAGCCTAGCTGCTGTGCTCCGGCTCCGAAGTGCTGCCACGTTGAACCGACCTGCTGTGCTCCCGCTGCTTGTGCTCCTGCCAACTGTGCTCCTGCTTGCGAGCCGACCTGCTGTGCACCTGCTCCAAAATGCTGCCACGTTGAACCAAGCTGCTGTGCTCCGACTCCTTCTTGCGTCAGCGTTTGCGAGCCAACTTGTGCCGCTCCTGAAAAGAAGTGCTGCTTGTTCGGTCTGCTTGACTAATTGCTGCTGAAGACATGACGACTCCAGTAAATTCTCGGCTTCTCGAGCCGGCCGCTGGTGTCTGACTCTCTCTCGCCCGGATGGAACTTCGGTTCCATCCGGGTTTTCTTGCGTTATGACAAAATCGATTCGAGTTCGGCCAGTAAGCGATCGATCTCGGCATCGGTTCCGACGGTAATCCGCAATCCATCGAAAACGGAACCCTCTGTAATTGCCGACTCCGGAAACGCCCCTGGGAACTTCATGTATCGAAGCAAAATCTTTCGGGATTTTAAATCGTTGAAGATCTCAGAATGACTTCGCGACGGATGCGTGACCCAGACGAAATTCGTCTCGCTCGGAACGACTTGAAAACCGAACTTGGTCAAGGCATCGGAGAGTCGTTTTCGCGTTGCTTGGACTTTCGCCACATTGGACTTAATCCATTCCTGATCTTCCAATGCTGCAGTGGCGGCTGCCAACCCCAAGGTGTTGCAGTTGTAACTATCTTTCACTTTTCGCATGCCTGCGATCAGTTCCGGTCGTGCAATCGCGAAGCCGAACCGCAACCCGGCCAAACTGTAAGACTTGCTCAGTGTCCGGGTGATGACAATCCGCCCTGCGGTTTCGTCGAGCGAATTGGTGTCTCGGATCAATTCCGCATGGTGCGGAGATTCACAAAAATCTCCGTATGCTTCGTCAAGCACAAAAACACCATTCTCCGGAACCAATCGGAGAATCGTCTCATCACTCCAGCGATTACCCGACGGCGAATTCGGATTCGGTACGAACACCAAACGACTGTTCTGGGCCTCGGCAAACGCTTTGTCGCTGAAACTCCAATCTGGTTGCAGACTCAACCGCTCGTGTCGCGCGTCCTGAATTCCAGCCAACGTTTCGTAAAGAATGTAGCTCGGATACGGTGAGCGAATCGTTTCGCCCGGATCGGCGAACGAACGTACTAAAATCGTTAAGTTTTCATCGCTGCCGTTGGCGGGAAGAATCCAGTCGGGATCGACTCCAAACAACGGGGCAGCAACTTCACGAAAACGCTTGGCGAGAGGATCGGGATACAGATTCAACCGACCTTCGGCCGAATGTTTGATGGCATCGACGACACGCGGCGACGGCGGATATGGGTTTTCGTTGGTGTTAAGTTTCACCCAACCTGTGTCTTGCGGTTGTTCACCGGGGACATATCCCTCGATTCGATCGATCGCATCTCGAAATAGACTCATCAGTCGCCGTTCGCAGTAAGGTGTCGTCCAAGAAACAAGCCCCGGCAGCCGACCACCGAGGCTATCATCAGTTTCATTCAGTATGTCACCGGCCAGCTAAAGTCAATCAGACTGCAAGCTTCGTCGGCCAAAAATTCGTTCCGCGGCGGCAACGCCACGAGGGTCGGTCTTGCGAATTTCGTCTAGATATTGTTTGGCCTGCGTCACATGCTCGGGGATCGTCCCGGTATCACCTTCGTCGAGCGAACTGGCTAACAGATATCGAATGATGGCCCGACGAATCGCGATCTGGCCCAGGGGATTTTCAGCGTCTTCGCGTTCGTAAATCTTCATCAGTCGGTCCTGAACGCTCCAATCCTTCCATCGTGCCAGGTCGGCAATTGCCATATCGGCTGCGGCTGGACGGTCGAGAACAGCCCGCACGGTCTCTTTGATCGATTCCCGAGAAACATCCGGCGGTCCAGAACTCCACAAAAACCGCATCGTCGTCATCGCGGCATGCACATCGGTAATCGGTGACTGCGGATCCTCGAAAATCGTTCGCCGAAGATACTGTAGGGCATCGTTTCCGTGAATCAGGACGAAACCAGCCATGACCCCGTCAATTCCCAACCGGACCGAATCCGATTTGTCATCGATCAACTGCTTGAGCAGAGCGGCATCTTCGGAATTCCCGATCAAGCCAAGCATCAAACCATAGAGACCACGCCTTGGGGCGAGAACGTCGTCCGATGTCAGCCACTTCCGCAGTTTTTCTCGCGAGAAACTGTTTCGAGCCGCGAACACCGCTTCGTAAGGTGCTTTCGCGAATTCTGCATAGGCGTCGTCACCGATCAGTGAATCCGGGAATTCCAAGAATCGGTGGAAATACTTAAGCCGTTCCGATGGAGCCGACTCGGGGGCCGGAGCCTGATTGACGTACTGAAAAGCCGTTTCAGTGATTGCCTCGGGACGTTCCCAGAGAATGATCGAACCGGAATCCGGATCCAATTGCCCGAGAAGCAGAAACAAATCCCCTGTTTTGCCCTGTACAAACTGCGGTACTTGAATCGAGTCCGGCGTTTTTTTCTCCGGGAATTTCAATCGCGATAGCACCGCGAACTTGGTTTGATCCCCAGTGGTTCCGTCAGACTTTTGCGCATCGACCCATTGCCCCAACAACGCGGCATCAGCCTGCGAAACGCGTTCGCTCAGCGTCGGATCGGTCGGTGCACAGAACGGGCACGCTGACGCAATCGACGTGAAGCCGAACAAAACAAGAAAGGCAACGAGTCGGTCAAACTTCAAAATATTCTGGTCCCTCCGGGAACTAACAGCGAGCATTGACACGGTTTTAGCTTATTTGACAATCAAAAATCGCTCGGCTTGTTTTACGATGGCAGGGTCGAGTTCACGAAGATCGTCGAGGTATTGTTTCCCTTTCTCGACATGCTTTGGCACGTCGTCGCTTTCATCATCGCCTTTCGCGCTGACAAGCATGTACCGCACAATCGCCCGTTTCACGGCGGGAATTTCGTAGCCCTTCGAACCGTAGAGTTTCATCAATCGGTCTTGCACGGACCAATCTTTCCAGCGTGCCAAGTCTGTGATGACCAAGTCGGCAAGTTCCGGTCGATCGAGCAAGACTCGCATCGATTCCTTCAACCGTTCTTTGCTGATTACGCCATCGCCGTAGGTCCACATAAACCGGACGGCCTGCATTGCGGCGTAGGTTTCACTAAATGGGCAATCCACGCCAGGTTTGAGTTTGGTGTCTTCGATGATCTTCAAACCGTCTTGACCGGTGAGCAACAGAAAACCACTCATCACACCATCAATACCCAGGCGAAAGTCCTTGGTTTCCTCAGTGATCTTATCCTTCATCAATTTGATGTCGGCCTCTTCCCCACACAGACCGAGCATCAATCCGTAGAGTCCCAACCGAGTGACGTTCGTTTCGGGATTGGACACCCATGTCCGTACGCGATCTTTTGGAAACGTGTCTTTAACCGCGGCAATGTCTTCGTAGGGTGCATTGGCGAATTCGGCGTAGGCGTCTCCCGCGACGAGTTCGTCGGGGAATTCCAGATATTTGACGTAGTACTTCAAGCGTTGCTGCGTCGGAGCTTTCGCATCAGGAGCGTACTTGATGTAGCCAAAGGAGGCCTCGTCGACTTCCAACGGAGTGCCCCATTCCACAGCTTTCCCGACCGGCGTTTCCGTGCCGAGCAATACGAACCAGTCGCCTTGATTGGCTTCACGATATTGCGGAAGCTCAATCGTTTTGCCTGCCTTGAGACCGGACTTGGACCGAATGATCTCGACAACTTCGAAGACCGTTTTCGCGGGAGTGGTTTTGACATTCGCACGACCGGGAATATCGATCTCGGCGTTCGTCTTCGTTTCGCTCGAACTCGATGCGGACGCCTTGCGAGCAGACACCCACTTGACCAGAACGACCTCATCGGACGCATCGACTTGTTCACTGAGTGTCAGCGAGGGAGCACTGCAGAACGGACAAGCCACAGCATTGGTTGCGAGTGCGATTGTGAGGGCAATCGCCGAGAATAGGTTCAATAAACGCATCTTGCGAAACTCCTGGCAACGGGGCGTTGGAGTGGTATTGGCGGGAAGGTGTTTTTACGGTTCGATAACGATTGCGTCATCGATCAAATACAGCTGATACAACTGCCCTTGCGAGGTTTCCGGAGCAATGTGGAAGACACCGACGACATCGAATGGCCGATTGGCGATGTAATCTGTCGTTTCACCGTCACGCATTGTGACATCGATCACGTCGTAGCGTTTGGGATCGCGACCGAAACAGCAGATGGCATTGTCACGGGCCAAAACGAAGAACGGCAAATCGGTTTCCTGAAATGGCGGATACATGAATCCACGCAATCGAATCCGTTTGCCATCGAGGTTCTTCAGCCAGTCCGGAAAGTACTTGACGCAATCGGCCGGGACGGGGTCCATATTGAGGACCTTGAGCAAATCGATGTCGTCATAGCTGACACGAATTGCATTCTCTGGGCCAACTTCCTGAAACTCTTTATGAGGAACCAGAACCTTGATCTCCAGTGGTTCCGGCTCTTTCGGCAGCGAAGCCGCATCGACCGTGCTCTGAGGTTTCGGCTTGTCAGGTTTCTCGGCCATCGCAGGAGCCGTCGGTGGCAACGAGTCAGAGGTCACTTGTTTTGTCGAGAGGTCTAAAGGCTCCTGAGTCTCAATAGGTCGGAATTGTTCGTCTTCGGCCGAGACGTTGGAATTCTCGGTCGTCTTGCGATCTTCATCGCCAGACGTTTTCGTGTCCGCCGGAGTGTTATCGGTGGAATACGTGTGGAAATCGCCTTCCTGCGACTTCCCACATCCGAGGAAGCCGACACAAAGTGCAATCATCCAACAAGCTTTCCAATCCATCCTTGTTCCTCCGCTGACCATAGGTGAGTCACCCGTCAGCCATGCCAAGTCGTTCAGGTCTAAAATACCGTCTTCGCACGTTCGGCGGCGTCGGCTTCAAGCGTGTATATCGCTTCACCCGGTTTGGGCCGCATGTTCGCTCGCAAAACTCCGCTGACAGAAACCAACCCGTCCGTGTAGTCGAACGTTTTGCCACCCTGCATGTGGACTTCGATCATATCGTAGGGCTTAGGGTCACCACCCATGCAACATTTGCCGTTGTCTTTAAGCAACACAAATTCGCTCATATGTTGCGACACGCGAGACTGCCATAGGTATCCCTTGATGAAAATCTTCTGATCCACCAAAGGTTCCACTTCCGGGTGCAGGTCCCAGAACATTTTGTCGCCCTCACGCTTCAACACGAACTCTTTCGCGGAAATGTCTTTCGGGAAATTGACGCGTTTGTAACCGGGGGGAAGCTCATTGACATAATCTTGATACTGGATCATCGCTCCAACGGAGGTAAACCCGAGTGCCAAAACCAGTCCGGTCCCTGCCAGCGGAATTCCGCTCAACTCGCCTCGGGCGCTGCGGATTCGGAAAATCGCGATACAGCTAACCAAAACCCCAGCGACACCGACAATCAATCCCGTGACGGAAATCAACCCCGCGAACGAGCAAAGCCCGAGAAACAACGCAACAGACGCCCATAGCGACATCGGTCGGTATTCGAAATCATTTCGTTCAGACGGACTGAACTCCGGGGTTTGCACTGGTTGTGTTGTGTCGACGACCGATTCCACTTCAGGTTTCGGGGGTGACAGTGATTGTGTCATGGTTCTACATTCCTCAACGGACGGCCAGACGGTCGCCAATCGATACTTCGACTGATCGACGAAAGAAGAGAATCGAACAATACCGCTATCTTACCAGCAGAATTCCAGGCTTCCACGGTGTTTCACGCGGAATTTGTCCCTGATCAGGACACAACACGCCTTCAGGATGTCGGTTTCGCCTCTTCTTACGTCAATTCTCTCCGATTTGTTGGATCCTACGGTTTTTGCACTGTTTACTCGACCAGTGCACGCGACACATCCGTGCGATACGCGGTCAATGCCGGCACAAAGCCGACCAAAGACGCGAGAAGTAGCAATGCGGGTAGTAAGTAGAATTCCGCAGTATGGAACGTCAACGGATCGACCGCCAACCCGGTTTTGGCTTCCACGATGGGTGCCCCAAGGAACACCAAGCCGTGCCCGAACAACACGCCGATCAGCCCGCCACCGAAGCAAAGCAGGATTGACTCGGCCATGATAATGGAAAAGACCGTCTGACGTTGAGCACCAAGTGCTCGCATAATGCCGATCTCGCGGCGTCGATCGGACATGGAATTGTAGATACTCACAAAGATGCCGATGCCCGAGACAATGATAACGAGCACCGTCATCACCACGATCGCCATCGCGACATTCCCGACGATTAGGTTCATCAGTTGTCGCATGACGGAGTTCGGGTTCACCGCTTGAGCCCGGTGGCCCTTCTTCATAATGCCCGAGAGCGTTGACGGCACGGTCAACATTTTTCGGGGATATTTGACGAGAATGGCCGTCACCGCCTTGCGAGCCGTCGGAATCGCCGAGCCACTGACGTCAGTGTCCGGAAACTTTTCCGACTCTGCCACAATTCGATCGTAATCGCTGCCAAAGAACTCTTGTTCACGACGTTTGGCTTCGACCAAGGTCGTGTCATTGTGATCGGCAATCGAATAGAAACCGCTCAACTGAACAAACGCTGTGCGATCGTTCGCGGTTCCGGTGCGTTGCAAAACACCGACGACCGTAAACTTTTCTTCGTGAATGTGAGCGTTCACTCCGCCGTGTAGGATCTGGAATGTCGAGCCGATGTCCCAGCCGTTCTGCTCGGCAACTTGAGATCCGATAATCGCGTCGAACGAATCGGTGAAACCGGTCCCTTTCAGTTTGAAAGACCGCTCCGGCGCGTAGTTATTGGTGAAATACTCATGAGTGGTGCCCACGATCGGGAAATTGCCTTCCTGGGTCGTGTCCCCCATAACAATCGGAACGGCGGCTTCGGGAGCGGGAACTCCTTCGTAAAACAGCGAAGGCCGATTTTTCAGCACTTGATAGTACCGAAACGGAATCGGTGCCGGCGGTGTTTCCAACCGGTAAATCGTGCTGAGTACCAATTGATATTCACCGCCCTGCTTTCCGACCACCAAGTCATAGTCGATCGAACGCTGCTGAAAGGCATTGCTGACGACCGAATAAGTGACCAAGACGGCCACCATCAACATTACGCCGAGTGCGACACTGAGACCTGTTAATGCGGAGGGCACGAAACGTTGTCGAATGCTGCGAAAAGCGATTTGAAATACGTTCATTGAACCGCCTCCGCCGCCACGCGGTTCACCTCTTCCAATCGGACAACTCGATCGAACTGCTCAGCCACTTCCGGGGCGTGGGTCACCATCAGGAGCGACACATTCCGCTCATTGCACGCTTCGCGGATGAGTTTGAGGATGTTGTCCTGATTCTTGACGTCGACATTCGCCGTCGGTTCATCGGCTAACAACAGTGACGGTTGATTCGCCAACGACCTCGCGATCGCGACACGTTGTTGTTCCCCAACGGATAGTTGCCCGGGCCGATTTCCCAGTCGATGCCCTAGTCCAACAGAATTCAGCAGTTCGACCGCTCGTTTTCGGTCGCTTCCACCACCTGCGAAACTCATCCCAAGCACGACGTTTTCCAACGCCGTGAATGCGGGCAACAGATTAAATGTCTGAAAGACAAAACCGATCCGTTGTGCGCGAAATCGGTCGCGTTTGACTTCCGGCATCGTGGTCAAATCGTAGTCATCGATCTTGACCGTGCCAGAGTCTGGTGACGTAATCCCTGATATAACATTGAGTAACGTCGTCTTTCCGCCACCGCTCGAACCGACCAGCACAACTTGCTCGCCCCGCTGCATCTCGAAATGCGGCACATCGAGCACCTCAATCCGGCTCCCGTCGGGTTGGGGATAACCCTTGCGGATCTGATCCAACAATAAGGACATCGAGTCTCCGATGATTGTTTTCTAAGAACATGTCTCATCAGCCGTCCAATCCTTCGCGACATACAGACAGCTTCGGAGAAGTTTCCTGAATTCCCCATGCAGATGCAACTTGGAGACGCTAACTCATCCCTGAACTGAACAAATACCACCTCGCCAAATGGCAATAAACTGGGTTCTGCGAAAAGCAAATTGTTGATGGCGATGAAAATGATCGCGTGCTTTATAGCAACCAGACGACTCCGCGGCCGTGGTCCGATAGAAGATGTGTATCCCGCCGAGCGAGTCAGCGAAGTGTCCAAGAGTCTAGCGACAATTACTATTCATTGCCCGGTCAGTTGCATGTGCGACAATCTTCGTTGCCACTGCGTGTTGGCTTCCGGTCACTGGCAATCGGCCTGCAGACTTTGCAAGGCGAGGGCTCTAAAATAGCATTGGGTTTCTGAACACCCAAGCAGTTGCGATGTTGTAGTCTTTCCGGCTACAAGTACGTAAACATTGATTCGTTACCAGTTATTCGATTGACCATTTTCAACGAGGCGGACAACAACACTATGAAGGTCGCTAGGTCTGTGAATTTATCAAACTCACAATTCTACAGTTGGTTTTTGGTGGCTCTTGCTATCGTCATTGGGAAGGACGCTATCGCACAGGAATCGCTGTTCGAAATCCATGTGCCCGCGGGTCTGGATGAAATTGCCCACCCTGAGGACAATCCGGTTACGGAAGCCAAAATCAAGCTCGGCAAAGCCTTGTACTTTGACAAACGACTCAGCGAGGACCGCACGATCTCTTGCGCAACTTGTCACGACCCGAAGAAGGGGTGGAGCGATGGTCGCAGTACATCGGCCGGTGTCGGCGGGCAACTCGGTGGACGGAATGCACCGACGATTATCAACTCGGTCTACAACAAGATGCAGTTTTGGGACGGACGAGCATCGAGCCTGGAAGAACAGGCCCTGGGCCCGATTCAAAACCCCATCGAAATGAAAATGACGATGGACTTGGCACTTGAACGCCTCAACGAAGTGCCCGGTTATCACGCAATGTTCAAAGAAGCGTTTGGTGACGAGAAGATCACCGACGAACGCATTGGCAAAGCTATCGCCGCGTACGAACGAACAATCGTTTCCGGAGACGCTCCCTACGACAAATTCAAGGCCGGCGACAAGAGTGCGTTGTCGGAATCCGCACAGCGTGGGATGAAACTCTTCTTTGGCAAAGCCGTTTGTGCAAGCTGTCATACCGGACCGAACTTCACCGATAACGCGTTCCATAATGTCGGGATCGGAATGGACAAGGAAGATCCAGACGTCGGCCGTTACGCCATCAGCAAATTGAAAGGCGACACCGGTTCGTTCAAAACCCCGACGCTGCGAGAAATCGCCCGTTCGGCTCCCTACATGCACGATGGCAGCCTGAAAACGCTGGAAGAAGTTGTCGAGCACTACAACAAGGGTGGCGTCAACAACCCGTATCTCGACGAAGAAATCTTCCCGCTGGGACTGACCGACCAAGAGAAAAAAGACTTGGTCACCTTCATGAAAGAAGGACTCTCCAGCGAGAATTATCCCGACCACGAAGCGCCGGAACTGCCGAAATAGACGCGGCTCGATTCGAAACCGCACGTCATACTTTGATCAGATGGGGCAGACAAGAATGTCTGCCCCACTCCATGCGCTGTTGCTGTCAGTTTTGAAGCGAGAGGTTAAGCGAACAGCTCCATCACCGCTTTTCCGTGTCCGTCTTTGGTCGCGTAGAACGGGCGTTTCTCGACGTCAAATGCGGTCTTGGGGGAGATGCCCATTGCGGTGTAAATGGTGGCGTGCATGTCTTCGAGCGAGATGGGATTCTTCGTCACCAAGCACGGTCGTTCGGGAGCGGTTTCGCCATAAACCGCACCGCGTTTGATACCCCCGCCGAACATCAACACGCTGCTCGAACCGGTAAAGTGCCGGTGCAAACCGTACTGCTTCATCTCTGTCAACTTGTCCGTCCGTGCCCGGGATTGGTCTCGTGCGGTGCTGCCGGGGACGCCTTCGATCATCATGTCCCGGCTGAATTCACTGGCTAACACGACGAGCGTACGATCGAGCATTCCGCGTTCGTCGAGATCGCGAATGAGTTGAGCGATCGGTCGGTCGATTTCGTGCTTCATCCGTTTGACGGTCGTGTGACCGTTTTCGTGGGTGTCCCAATGCAAGAATGGCACGTATTCGGTGGTGACTTCGATGAATCTCGCGCCCGACTCGGCCAACCGCCGAGCGAGCAAACATCCCAGCCCAAACCGACCAGTGTTGTAACGGTCGTAACTTTCCTTCGGTTCCAAGGTGATGTCGAACGCCTTGCGGTCGGGCGAATTCAACAACCGATGTGCGTTCTCGATGGACCGCATCATGGATTCCTGCTGGTAACTGCTGCCAAACTCTCCGAGCGGACTGGCTTGCACCAGCTTTTGAAATTGTTGGTAGCGGTTGCGGAACCGATCGTTGGTCATGCCCTGCGGCGGACGTAGCGCGTTGATGGCTTGGTCCGGATACGGCAACAGAAATGGTCCGTACTCCGTGCCGAAGAAACCGGCTTGATGGAACGCCTTAAGTTCTTCTTTCTCGCCGACGCCCTCAAGTCGTTGTCCGACATCGATAAATGCCGGGATCGCCGGATTGTTCGGCCCACGGACTTTGCTGATCCACGCCCCCAAATGTGGGGCAGCGACAGTCTGCGGCGGAACGTACCCAGTGTGCCAATGGTACTGGTGACGTGAATGCAAGATGTGCCCCAAGTCGGGTAACACATGGGAGCGAATCAAGGTGCCGCGATCAAGCACGGACGCAATGTTCTCTAAGCCTTCCGTGATTTCCACGCCATCGATCGCGGTGGGTATCGATGGGAAGGTGCTCATCACGCGTTCGACCGGCAAGCCTTGTTCGAAGGGCAAATAGCGTTTCGGATCGAACGTATCCGGTGCCGCCATTCCACCAGCCATCCAAAGCAGAATTAGACAGTCGGCTTTCGGTTCCGGGTGGGCAACGGGTTCCTCTGCCGCCCAGCTTCGCGGTGCACCGGAAGCCATCGCCGCGAGCGAAGCAGCCGACATCGTTTGGAGAAATTTACGTCGTTGCATGGTTATTGACCTCAACAAGTCTTCGTCATTTATAGCGCACGTGTCGCAAAGCGTAACGCACTTCATTTGCAGTTCTGCGATGAAGGTGTATTCCCTAGCGTGACACGCACTCTACCAAATACCTACCGAATCGCTTGGAATTCCGGGAGCATGAATAGAGACCAGAGGAAATCGCTCAGCCCAAGATTCGTGGCCGGTTCGCCAATGAGTTCCTGCGCAATCCGACGCTCCGCTATGGTCGGTGCTCTCGACAATGCGGACAGGTAAAGCTCGTTGGCGAATTGATCAAAACTCCAATCGGGATGCTGTTTTCGTAGACCATCCGCACCGCGGTTGACTAGGCGTGAGAGATCTTCGCCGTTGCTCAGGTCTAATGCTTGTAGCGTCGTTAAACTATCGGGACGCGTCGTCACGACTTGCTCGCGGTTGGGGCGGCCTAGCGATCGCATTAGAGAATCGGAGTTCACAAGCGCCGCCCGCACAGGTTCGGCTTTGTGATCATCGACCAACTCGATCGGCTTTGTCGGAGTGGCTGGTGCAGTGCCGGTGATTCGCCAAACCGCATCGGTGTATTGCTCGGCCGTCATGCGTTTGATTCGTGGGCCACGGAATACGTAATCCTTCGCGGTAGCCGTTTCACCATCGGTGCTGACGCTTTCACTCTGATAACCCCGCGAAAGGGCGATCAATGCGAGCAACTCTTTCACATTATAGTCGGATTTGACCAACTCGATGGCGAGGAAATCGAGAATCTCTTCCGACCATGCCGAGTTCGCCATAATGTCGACCGGGTGCACCAAACCGCGTCCGAACAATCGCTGCCAAAGTCGATTCACGATCGTGCGTGGCAAGCGTCCGTTTTTCTCGCTGGTCATCAACTCGGCGACCGCGGCGAGTCGTTCCTTGGATGGAAGTTCGGGATCGAATTCGCCCAACTCCGGGAAGAGAAATTTCGCGGTCGCGGTGTGACCGGTCGGTTGATCGCAGCGGTGAATTTCCAGCGGCTTTTCGCTGATCACCGCCGCCAAACTGTAGGCGTCTTCGAGTTTCCAATGATCGATGAAACTATCGTGACAGGAAGCACACTTGAGATTGATTCCCAAGAACACCTGCGTGATGTTCTGGGCGTATTGAATTTCTCGCACTTGGCTGGCGTTCACGCGGCCACGCCACTTGATGCCTCGGATGAAACCTTCCGAATCCGGTGATGGATTCAACAATTCACGCACGAATTCGTCGTAGGGTTTGTTTTCGTAAAGCGATCGATACAGCCATCCTGTGATCTGTTTGCGACCGCCGTCGATGTACCCGGTCCCGGCGTAATCGTTACGGAGCAGATCGTTCCAGAAGGACAACCAATGGTCGGCGTATTGCACATCGCGAGCCAACAATTCTCGCACTTTTCGATTGCGTTTGTCCGTGGATTTGTCCGCGACGAACTCCAGCAATTCTCGGGAAGTCGGCAGCAGACCAACCAGGTCGAGCGACACCCGCCGCAGGAAAGTGGCATCATCGACGATCGGCGGCGGCGTGATGTCATTCTTCTGCCAATAGTTTTTCAGGAGCCGATCCAACGCGATATTGGCCGGTTCTTCCGCAGTCAGTTTTTGCGGTCGCAAACTTAGTGGTCGTGTCGGGACTGCCTCTTTGAATGAAAACCCTTCTTGCCAGGACACACCCGTGTCGATCCATCTTCTGAGTTGATCGACTTCCCTGTCCGATAATGCCGCCCCTTCCGGTGGCATACGAATTTCAGTGTCGACCGCGACCACCCGGTTGACCAATTCACTCTTCGACGACTGGCCGATTGTGACGACTTTCGACTTCAGGAGGTCCTCACGGGTATCGAGATTCAGGCCACCTTTGTATGTGCCGTTCGTGTGACACTTCGCACAGTGCGTTTTCAAAATCGGCAGCACATCGTGTGCGAAGTCGACGTCCTCTGCCGCAAATCCGTAACTGATGACCGACGAAACGCCAAGCAGCACCAACACACCGAACCGAAGCGAACGCATATTCGAACTCATTCATCGAGAATTTGACTAACGGCCCATCAGCAACAGGACACCGGCGGCCAGCATCACCACCGCGAGTAATTCCAAAGGTAGAATGTTGTGCAAGCCGACCAGTGAGTTGAGACCGGCCAGGATGAGATAAACGGCAAGGAGGGTAAGCCCCCAATTGCGATTCTGCTTGAAGAATCTCATCGTACCGGTTCCCCTTGGTGATTCCTGAAGCGTTCATGCTAACCGAGCGAAAGCCGACTTGCCAGAGCGTGTCATGGCGGTCCGTGATCATGCGTGTGGCGGTGATCTATTCCAGGATAAGATTCCGCAAAACAGAACTTGGAAACGTTATCCACGGCGGTTGCATCGCGACGATCGGATCGGCACAATCGTGTGCCTCATCACCATTGAAGGAGCCGCTCGATGTCTGGTTGTATTCTTGCTCTTGATCAGGGAACCACGTCTAGCCGGGCAATTTTGTTCGGTCGCGATGGGCATCCGATCGGTGTCGCTCAGAAAGAGTATGAGCAAATCTATCCGCGACCGAGTTGGGTCGAACACGATCCCGAAGCGATCTGGTCTTCACAACTGGAAGTCGCTCGGGAAGTCATCGACAGTATTGGTATCGATCCCGCAGAGATCGCCGCAGTTGGCCTGTCGAACCAACGAGAAACCACGATTCTGTGGGAACGTGACACAGGCAAACCCGTTGCGAATGCGATCGTCTGGCAAAGCCGGGTGACCGCAAAAATTTGTAACCAACTCAAGGCCGACGGCTACGAAGAAGTGTTTCGCGAGAAGACCGGACTTGTGGTCGATGCGTACTTCTCGGGCACGAAAATCAAGCATCTGCTCGATACGATTGACGGACTCCGCGAACGAGCCGAACGTGGCGAGATTCTTTTCGGCACGGTCGACAGCTTCCTCATTTGGCGATTAACCGGTGGCCGGAAACACGTCACGGATTATTCAAACGCCAGCCGCACGCTGATTTACAATATCCATACTTTGGATTGGGACGATGAACTTCTCGGCATTCTCGACATCCCACGGGCGATGTTACCAGAAGTGATCGATAGCAGCGGTGTCGTTGCGGAGACCGAACCGGAGCTGTTTGGACGACCGATCCCGATTGCGGGCATTGCAGGGGATCAGCAAGCGGCGACCTTCGGCCAAGGGTGTTTCGATGTCGGCGATGCCAAGAACACCTACGGCACCGGGTGTTTCATGTTACTCAATACCGGATCGGAGGCGGTGAAGTCGGAGCATGGTTTACTCACGACGATTGGCTGGGGGATCGACGGGAAGATCACATATTGTTTGGAAGGTGCAACATTCGTTGCGGGTGCGGTGGTGCAATGGCTGCGAGACGGACTGAAAATGATCGACTCCGCTCCGGACATCGAACCACTCGCCGGAGAAGTGCCGGACACCGGAGGCGTGGTTTTCGTTCCCGCGTTCACGGGTGTGGGAGCACCGCATTGGAACCAGGGCGGTCGAGGCATGATATTGGGCATCACGCGTGGCACAACGCAGGCGCACATCGCGCGGGCGGCATTAGAATCGATGGCCTATCAAACCCGTGACGTTCTGGATGCAATGTCAATCGATTCCGGCGTCACGTTGCAAACACTCAAGGTTGACGGTGGTGCATCGGCTAACAATCTGATGCTGCAATTCCAGGCCGACCTGCTCGGCGTCCCGGTGCAACGTCCCGTCGTGCAGGAAACCACCGCACTCGGGGCAGCCTATTTGGCCGGTTTGGCGGTCGGGTTTTGGGAAGACCGTAATGACGTTCGCACCAATTGGGCGTTGGACCAGGAGTTCCAACCAAACCTCTCGCGAGACAAAGCCGATCGGATGTACAAACAATGGCAAAACGCCGTGACCCGGTGTTTCGACTGGGACGATTGAAATCGCCGAGCGTTTCGCAAAGGATCGTCCGCACGGATGCATCTGCGTCGAAAGAGCGTTATTCTATCGGTTCCCACACAATATACACCCCGGTCTAGGGAGTCGTTTCGATGAATGAAAAGCCGTTAAATGTCGCGATGATTGGTCTCGGTTTCGGTGCAGAATTCATTCCGATCTATCAAGCCGACCCCCGGGCGAACGTGCACACGATTTGCCGTCGAAGCGAAGCCGGTGTAAACGAAGTCGGCGACCGTTTCGGGATTGCGAACCGTCGAACGCAATACGAAGACGTCTTGGCCGATCCCGAAGTGGATTTCGTGCACATCAACAGTCCGATTCCCGACCATGCCTGGATGAGCATCGAAGCCCTGAAGGCCGGCAAGCATGTGATGTGCACCGTGCCAATGGCGACGACGATCGAGGAATGCGACAAAGTCTGCCAAACCGTTGCCGACACCGGCAAGAAATACATGATGGCCGAAACCGTCGTGTACAGCCGGGAGTTCCTGTTTATCAAAGAACTCTACGAGAAAGGCGAACTCGGGCAGATTCAGTATATGCAAGCCTCGCACCCGCAAGACATGGACGGCTGGCCAAGTTACTGGGAAGAAATGATTCCCATGCACTACGCAACGCATGTCGTCAGTCCGGTTTTAGGTTTGGTCGATGGACGGGCGGAAACGGTAAGTTGCTTCGGTTCCGGTGTCGTGCGGGATGATATTGCGAAGAAGTCCGGCAACCGCTTCGCCGTCGAGAGTTGTCATATCAAAATTAAAGATACCGATATCGCCGCTCACATCTGGCGATTCCTTTACGACACCGCTCGTCAGTACCGAGAAAGTTTCGACGTGTACGGCTCCAAGAAGAGCTTCGAGTGGACTTTGATCGAAAACGAACCGCACGTCTTGCACACGGCGAAGAAGCCGGAACCGGAGATCGCTGAGAAGATCGAAGTCCCGGATTACGCCCACTTGTTGCCCGAACCGATCCAAAAATTCACGCAGTCTATTGAAGACGCTGACCATTTGTCGTTTATCCAAGGTGGAGGGCATGGCGGATCGCACCCGCATATGGTCAACGAAATGCTTTCTTCCATTATCGAGGATCGTGACCCTTGGCCGAACGCGGTCACGGCCGCCAACTGGACGTGTGTTGGCCTATGTGCCCATGAATCCGCACTGGCGGGTGGCGACTTGGTGAAATTGCCGGAGTTCACCCTGCAGTAAGGTCAATCCTTCCCGTGAGTCGGGTTGTTTGCCTAGAATGGAATCGCACGTTGCAACACAATCCACTAGCCTGGGATCAAAACGTTGAACGAGTCGCGAGCTAAATCGACAACCGACGCCGATGACCGCTCCGGCTCGTTACAGTCTTCGTTCTCCTCGAAACGTTCCACATCGTCGTCCGCCCAGGCATTGCCACCCGGTTCGATGTTAGGCGAGTTCCGCCTGCTACGGCTGTTAGGTCGTGGCGGGATGGCGGAAGTCTACCTGGCAGACCAAACGTCATTACATCGGCAAGTAGCGATCAAAATTCTTCGGGAAGACGTCGGCGAGAACGACCTGGCGTTGAAGCGGTTCGAGCGGGAAGCCCATGCGGCGGCGGCATTGTCTCACGCGAACATCGTCCAAGTGTACGTCGTGGGCGAAGAAAACGGACTTCACTTTATCGCTCAGGAGTACGTCCAAGGACTCAATCTCAAGCAATACATCAAACGGAAGGGCCCGCCTTCGGTAGCGTTGGCCGTTCATTTCATGAAGCAGATGGCCTCCGCGTTGGAGAAAGCCGGCAGCGTGGGGATCGTACATCGGGACGTCAAACCGGAAAACATGCTGGTCACACGGAAAGGAATCGTCAAAGTTGCCGACTTTGGTCTGGCTCAACTTGCGGCGCCCGAAGACGGTGCCGCCGTCGAACTGACGCAGATCGGCACCACAATGGGCACACCACTCTACATGAGTCCGGAGCAGGTCCAAGGCCATAAAGTCAGTCATAAGAGTGATTTGTACTCGCTAGGTGTCACCTGCTACCACATGCTGGCCGGTCGTCCTCCGTTCCAGGGTGAGACCCCGATGAGCGTGGCGATTCAACATCTCAACGACGAACCCGAAAGCCTCCTCGAACGACGTCCCGACCTGCCGCCAGCATTATGTCATGTTGTCCATCGATTGATGGCCAAGAAGCCTGCCGATCGATACCCCGATGCCGGTACGGTTCTGCGGGATTTAAAAGAAATCGCTGCGGCTCTCAAGCAGAACATCGATCCCGCGTTACTGACGCTTTCCGGATTCGACTACCGCCCAGTGACGCCGAAGAAATCGGTGATGCAGCGGCTAGGACAACTCTCTCTGGGATGGTTGCTCGCTGCATATTTTGGATTGTGCTTGCTACTGCTCGCGACCGGCATTGGCATCGGTTGGTTGACGCGTCCTGCACCGCCGCTGGCAACGATGCCCACGAAATCCACCGACGTTCCACCGTTAGATACCGCAACAAAGCAACTGGAACTGGCTCGTCAGCCAGGTTTTCGGGATGACGAAGACGCCTGGATGGCAGTCATCACCGGATTTGATTCAGAAAGCGATGCCCAGGTCCGACTCGATGCGTACGAACAACTCGGCCTGTTGTACCTCCGAACGCTCAAACTTGAAAAAGCCCGACACGTATTTCAGTTGCTCGTAGAACGCGGCGTTCCGCCGTTGGTCGACGAATCTGCCATTCGAGGTCAGGCAGGAATGATCGTCCTGGCGAGTCTCAACGGACAACCCGCTCGTGTAGAAGAACTTCTGCGACAATTTCCTCACGAGGACATCAGCAAAATTGACAAGCAACTAGCGGCCTATGTGCGGGAGGCGGAACGTCGACTCGACAGCGAAGAATTCGAAACTACGTCTTCGCAACCCGACCAAGTTCACACGTGGAATCAGTCGCCCACGCTCTCTAACGACGATAGCAATCCCCGCGGATAAACATCCACATCCGCACGATGCCACTGGAAGTCGGCCAAACCGTCGGCTGTGATCTCAGTTTGCCCTAACTGCACTTTCCGCAACATTGGCAAAGAAATCAGTCGTTTCAATCCGTGATCGCCCAGGCGGGTTTGGCTCAAATCGATGTCGTGGAGTCGCCGTAGCGAACTCAGGAATTCGACACCTTCACCGTCGATCTCTGTCTGCGACAAATTCAGCGATTCCAACGCCGACAGACCACACAAAACGTCTAAGTCGGCATTGCGGATCTCGGTTCTCGACAAATCGACGGACAACACATGAAGCGGGTCGGCCGCGAGTCGGACTCCGATCTTACCGCCAATTTGCTCCACAAATTCCAAAGCTCGTCGCCGACGCACGCGTCCTAAATACTGTCCGATCAACCACACCGGTATCGCTTGTAGCATCAACGCGACACCAACGCAAAGTAGAAGAATTTTCATCTGTTGGCCGAGCAACGAAGACAAGGACAACAAGATGCCAATGATCGTCAGTGACCAAGCCCACAATGCGCTGCTATCCGAGTTCGAAAACATGTTGACCTCCTCTTCTGTCATACGCAGGTCAGAAGAGGGCGGCAAGCGATTCGTTCGGAACAGCGGCAAAAAATCTTACCAACGATGCGTGGAATAACCTGTACTCGACACGGAAGGCCGAGGATGTAAGCCAATCGTGTTGCCCGGGAAGATTCGGAGCGGTTCGACTTCGTCATTGACCGAAACCCGTAACAACGCGGGAAACATGAGTGGAACTTCCACCGATTCTCCGGGCTGCAAGCGGTGCACGGTTTCTCCGTCGTAAAGCGTCTCAACGGAAAGTCGAATGGTGCCCGACCAATGATTCCAAATCGTGGTGGTTGGTAACGTCGTTGCATGCTGATTGAGCAAACTTTGTGCTTCGACTGCCGCCGATGTCTGGGGGAGATCGCGGACCAATTCCTTCAACCGCCGCCATCGCTGGTCGTACCGCAACGGTGCTCGCATGGCCTGAACGAGCTTCGCTTGCCCGACCTGCTCGGTGGCCTGGTTCCGTAGAGTAATCCACTGCTCCGCAAGCACCGCGGCTCGGGTTCCCGGAAAGTCATTGATAAACTCTCGGAGTTTACAAACTTGCTGACCGGGAGCCAGTCGACGTATTTCCTTCAATCGTTCATTGGCTAGATTTTCGAGTGCCCGTTGTAAGTCGGCTTTAAGGTCCGGATCGGCAAGTTTCTCTAGCTCCGCTGTTGCAGTTTGTTCGGCTTTCTCTCGATCCAATTCGTCTTGTGCTTCGATTTTCGCGCGTGCCGCGTCGGCTGCTGCAACGTCGGGATACAGTTTTCCGTCGACATTCCGCTTCTGCAAGATGTCACCAGCTTCCTCAGCCGCTGGTGTGCCGGCGTACAAGCGGTTGCTCACCAAATCCTTGAGCTGGCGATCGCGTTCGGCGGGGTCCGATTGTGTCGCTGCGATGTCCAGATATTCTTGCGCTTCGGCTTGGATCAAATCGGTCAACGCTTCGATCTGTAAGTCGATGCGTTCGGTTGTCGTCGGAGCATTAATCAGGCTTTCTTTGAGTCGTCGGAGTTTTGAAATTTGCTCGGAGTACTTCCCAGCACGTGCCTGAAGTGAGGGTTGCGGGGCGGGTTCTTCTTCGACTTTCGGCTCGGACGCCACTGCGGGAGCCTTTTCATCGGCAGCCGGCTCGGCATCCGGCGCTGGCAATTGTAGAAGCAGCGAATTCAAAGGAGCCGGTTCTTGTGCGATTCCCGGACCTGCACAAAGGCCCAAACCGAGACCGACCAACCAGCCCCAATGTCGTTGTCGACGACTTTGATCATAGATTTTCACATCGTGCTTCGAAAAGAAATCCAAATTCATCGAGCATTCCGTTTTCAGTTGGCTAACGATCTCATGCCTGGTCAATCGACGCCCCGGCGTACCCCTCAAGCCTAACCTACCCCAGACAAGGTGCCGGTGGATTTGACGTTTGCCCTCGCGGAAATTCGCAGTGGATCACGGATTTGCAGTGTCATTCGGAACAGAGAAACCCGATCGATTCCGGGTAATCGATCGATTAGTGAAACTAGGTAGCCGTCGGGCCAAATTAGCTCACACTTTTTGACGGAAGTCATTGTTTTATCAACGGTTTGTGTTGAATTTTGATCTTAGATTTTTTATAATTTCCTGATCATTTTGAATGACAACGAGTTAGGCTAGGTTTTGACTGAATCTAGCGAAAAGGAGCCAAAAACTTGGCCGACGGTAACGAACCTCCCGCAAACGAAGATCCAAGCAATCTCCCCACGCCTAGTGGTGGCCGAATTCAGCAATTAGACATCCAAGATGAGATGCGGGACAGCTATCTCACGTATGCGATGTCCGTGATTATCAGTCGAGCGTTGCCTGATGCCCGCGACGGCTTGAAACCGTCGCAGCGGCGGATTCTGGTCGCGATGAACGACTTGAACCTCGGCCCGAATTCTGGTCGGATCAAGTGTGCGAAGATCACCGGTGATACGAGCGGGAACTACCACCCACACGGAAGTGAAGGTCTTTATCCGACTCTTGTTCGGTTGGCTCAAGACTGGGTCATGCGGTCGCCTTTGGTCGACAAGCAGGGTAACTTCGGTTCGCTCGCCGGTCTGCCGCCTGCTGCACAGCGTTACACTGAAGCCCGATTGTCGGCGGTTGCATCAGAGATGCTTCATGACTTGAAGCGACAAACCGTCGATTTCGTCCCGACCTACGACCAACGCATGACCGAACCGGTCGTGTTGCCATCCCGGTTTCCGAACTTGTTGGTCAACGGTTCGAACGGGATCGCTGTCGGGATGGCCACCAGCATTCCGCCGCACAATGCTGCGGAGGTGTGTGACGGCGTGATCATGCTCATCGACGATCCCGAGGTCAGTGTCGATGAGTTGATGCAAGCCATTCCAGCACCGGACTTTCCGACCGGCGGCATCATCATGGGCCGATTCGGAACCCGGCAGGCGTATCAAACCGGACGTTCCACAATCACACTTCGCGCCCGGACTCACTTCGAAGTTGACGGCCGTAGCGATGTCATCGTCGTGACCGAGATTCCTTATCTCGAAACTCGCGACCGTATCCGTGAGAAGCTCGAAGCGCTTGCGAAAGAGGATCGCGTCAAAGGTATTGCGCGAGTCATCGACCTGACCGACCGCAAAATTCCGTCGTGGCAAGTGCGTTTGCACATTGTGCTGAAGAAAGACGCCGACAAGGAAGTTGTGTTGGCGCAACTGTTCCAGTACTCGCCCTTGCAAGTAACCGTGAGCATGATCTTGCTCGCGTTGGTCGGCAACCGTCCGAAGACGTTGACCCTCAAGGAGTTAATCCAAGAGTTCCTACGACACCGCATCGATGTGATTCGTCGACGGACTGAGTATTTGCTTGGCGAAGCTCGAAAGCGGAAGCATGTTGTCGAGGGCTTGTTGATCGCCCAACTCGACATCGATCAAGTCATCCAAACGATCCGAGATTCTTCGAGCCGGGCTCAGGCACGCGAACGACTTACACAGATTGACATCCCACGCGAAATGGTTGAACGAGCCCTCGGCACCGAAGGCTTCCGTTTGTTCTCGCTGGAGAATGAAGAGGCTCTGAACTACAGCCTGACAACTCGTCAAGCTGAGGCGATTGTCTCGATGCAGTTGGGCTCGCTCGCCAACCTCGAACGCGAGGAACTCGGCGGCGAACACCAGAAACTGCTGGAAGACATCAAAGGGTATCTCGAACTTCTATCCGACGAAGCGAATATCCGCGCCGTGATTCGCGGCGAGATGGAAGACCTTAAATCGAAATATGGCGAGAAGCGTCGGACGGACATTTCGGACGAGGAACTCGGCGACGTCGATCGCGATGCACTCATTACCGAAGAACCGATGGTCGTCACGTTGTCGCAACGCGGCTACGTGAAGCGAACGCAGCTTTCCGTTTATCAAGCGCAGAACCGTGGTGGACGTGGTATCGCTGGTGCGAAGAGTGACGGCGATGACCCCATCGAACACCTATTCGTCGCTAGCACCCACGATTACCTCTTGTTCTTCACGGATCGTGGAAAGGTCTATTGGTCCAAGGTTTACGACCTGCCACTTCAAGGTCGAACGGCTAAAGGCCGGGCATTGATCAACTTACTGCAACTCGATGAAAACGAACGCGTCGAACAGTGTTTGGCCGTCCGGGAATTCGCGGAAGATCGCTACTTGATCATGGTGACGGCTGGCGGCATCGTCAAAAAGACGGTGCTTTCGGCCTATAGTCGTCCGTTGAAAGGCGGTTTGATCGCGATCAATTTGGACGACGATGACCGCTTGATCGATGTGCGAATCGTCGGTGATGACGACGACGTCTTGTTGGCAACCGCTGGCGGAATGGCCATTCGATTTTCCCAATCTGATGCCCGGGCGATGGGGCGGGCGACTCGCGGTGTCAAAGGTATCAAACTCGGCAAGTCAGACTTCGTGATCGGAATGGCGATCCCCGCGGAAGATCACACCCTTCTGACTGTTTGCGAGAATGGCTACGGTAAGCGAACGCCATTCGGTCCCGGCGATGTTTCGTCCGAAGAAGACAACGATACTGAGGATGCCATCGAAACGGACGAAGAATCCATTGAGGAATCATCCGGCTACAGCGGGAATGCCCAGTATCGTCGACAAAATCGCGGCGGTAAGGGTCTGCGGGACATCAAAACGACGAAACGGAACGGTCCCGTGATCGACGTGCTTTCCGTTTCCGACCAAGACGAAGTCCTGATGATTACCGCCAAAGGCAAGATTCAGCGGATCCGAGCTGGGGATATCAGCCAGGTCGGTCGGAATACGCAAGGCGTGCGAGTGATTCGACTTGATGATGGCGACCAACTCGTCTCGACGGCGCGAATTCCATACGAAGTTGCGGCCAGTTTGATCGACGACGAACCGGAAGAAAGTCCGGAAAGTGTCGTAGAAACGGAATCGACCGAGGAAGCTCCAACCGTCGAAACAACTGACGAAACCGAGACACAGGACGATCAGGAATCCTGACTGGGCGGAAGCCCACGATTGGAAAAAAGATAGACCGCAAAACTGCCGAGCCAATGCCCGCCGGCGTAATGTTCGCCGGTGAGGCTTCGACTCCCAAAATCCGCATGCTCCTGGGCCGACTCGATTAGCCGTGGTCTTCGGACATCGCTTTCGGGCAACGCATGTGCGATGCCGTGGAGCATCCACGCGCGACTCAAATTCAATCCATCGAGGTGCGACAGCTTCCCATCGCTGGCGTCGCCGACAGTTTGAATCACAAACGGTTTCGAAGCCGGTTGATCGAACGATGGCAGGAATTCTGTGAGCCAGTTTGCGAACTCGGTTCGTGGCAGAATTCGCCGGACAAAATCTGCTTCCGCGAGAGACGGCGAGAGAAAATCGTGTCCCGACGGTTCGTATGCAACCGGTGCGTTTCGATCTTCGAAGTAAAAACGCAGACCACACTCTGTTAACAGTGATCGCACATCGTTCCGGTTTGCAATAACGGCCCAATCCCAGATCAATCCGAATGCAAACGCCGTTTGGCTGTGTTCGCCGGACCTGATTGGTGCTGTCAATTTTGGTAGCCATTGAACCAAGCGAGTCACGACGAGCGTCTCAAGCGGTTCCAACAAATTCGCCCAGCGGTTTGCGTCCGCGGATTGCCATTCCCGCAGTTCAGTACAGAGTTGCAACAGCCAAGCCAAGCCATAGGGACGCTCGAATCCCGATCGATCAGGATGTGACAGGTAAGCGACTTCGCCAGCGACCTTGTCATGTTTAAAGTGTCGTTCGAGCACGTCGTAGGCTGATTTCGAAACCGGAAGCGTCGGGAACAACCGGGCAATGCGGGCAAGTGTCCAATGGCCATGGACCGCCGAATGCCAATCGAAACAGCCGAAGAAAATCGGCGTTAGTTGTGCGGGCGTGCCGACATCGGCGGAGCTCGCAAGCACATGCTGAATGTGGTTGGGATACTCCCGGTCGACGCAGTTCAGCGCCAACCGGCAGCATCGCTCCGCAAGATCGGCTGACAATGAAAACGACTTCAAACGATCACTCCCAACTCAGAAGGACATGATCGCAGAAGTCTACCACACTGGACGTGGCAAACCGTAGTTCACACGGGCTTTCACCGGTCCAGGTAGTCGACCGGTGATCGGTGGATACGGAATTGGATAGTCCGCAACCGGGCGAAGTGGCGTGGAGGAACCTGCACACTCGGTGCAAGGAGCCGGAACGACAAAGTCCATTGCAGGTCCAACCTCGACCACGGTTGCATCCCCACCTTCCGGCTCGATCGGGGCAGATTCGATGACTTTTGACTTTTTACCCTTCGCTTTCTTAGATTTCTTGGTCGGTGGCATGACCTTGTCCGAACCAGCCTCGCTGACCCACAATCGTTCGGGAGCCCCGAAACTGTAACGTCCCGGCGTCCAAGCCTTGATCCGCCGTTCAATCTCCCAGTGTCCTGGCTCAGCCGGCTCAGAGGTGTCGTTCGTCTGCGGCTCCGACGAGAGATTCCGAATGGCTTCCGTCTTTGACTGTTCCTCAACAGCCAACGGTTCTGCTGCGGGAGCATTCGTAAAGTCTGGTACCGGCGGAAGTTCTGGATACGACAATGAGGGCAGCTGAGGCAGTCGAACTCGTGGTGATTCAATTGCCTCTTCGGGAAGGCGATATCGAATCGATAATGGCACTCCGGTCCCTTCGGGCTCGTTTTGCCAAGACAACGGTCCTGCGACTGCACTGGCCACGCCCCCAATGCAAATCGCCCCACATACAAACTTCGACAACCGATCCATTTGCTTCATTCCCCGTTAAAACCGATACAACGGTCAGATTTGGTATCACTACTACATCCGTTATAACTGGTACAACCGGGGTATTGAAAAGACGATTTTAGGGATTTTAGGTAATTTAAGGGCTTTTCATTTGGTGGCGAATTTGGAAATCCAGAATTTCCGCAAATAATTTCCGGTGCTCGTCCATCGTTTCTCTTAAAGCGGCTGGTTAACCAGCCATAACGAATTCGGAGTTCAGTTTGACTCATCCACCTGAACAGGAGGGATTGGATGCTGCAGCCGTTGCCGCGCTGTATTCTGAGCACGCACATGATCTCGAATCGTTCCTGATCGGTGTGCTGAAAAACCGAGATTTAGCCGTTGAAGCATTGCAATCCACGTTTTCGAAAGCGATCGAACGTGGCGACACGGTCCGTAAGGAAACGGTCAAAGGTTGGCTGTACCGGGTCGCCTTGAACGAAGCGTTGGAACTGCGACGACGAAACAACACATACGCCAAAACGCTGCAGAAGTTGCAGGACTGGCAATCCCATCGTGGTGAGGAGACACCCGATGAACATGCCAGCCGTGAAGAAGCCTCCCATGCTGTCCGTGAAGCAATGAAGTTGCTGTCCCCCGAACAACGGAGCGTGGTGCAACTTCGAATTTACGAAGACAAAACGTTCGCCACGATTGCCGAAGAACTCAACATCCCGTTGGGAACCGTCCTCACGCGGATGCGAACGGCCCTTAAACATTTAGCGGTTCGCATCGCCCCCGAGCATCGACCATGACAACCTCTGAAAATTCCGACTTCCCAACGCCGTCTGACGAAACGCAATGGCTCGCATTTCGCTATGTCCTCGACGAGATGACAGCCGAGGAACGTGAAGCGTTCGAGCACTCGTTGGAGGACAATCCGAATCGGTGTGAGTCCGTTGCGATCGCTGTTCAATTGGTTCAGGCAATTGCCGATTCAGAAACTTCCGAACAGCCGATGATTGCCAGTTCGGATGCCGATTCTCTTCGGGTACGTTTGGGTTTTATCGGAGCAAGTTTACTTGCGTGTGTGGTGGTGATCACTCTGTGGTTGATCCCACAACCAAGGCGGATTGCGGAACTCCAACCGCAATACGATCCGCCCCGAAATTCGGCCGACCGGAAACCCGGCAAGCCTGACGAACAAGCCCGACTTGCGCAAGTTGATGATTCTCGTGCGGGGCAATTGTTGTCGTTTTGGACTCGCTCGGAATTCGAAATCGAACCCGCGGAAGTCGAATCGTCCGATGAGTGGACCGAGTTAGTGGAATCGGTTGATACCGACATCGAAGCGGGCCATGAGTTTGGTTGGATGCTCGCGGCGGTGTCGAAAGATGCCAAAACATCCGCGGACTCCCGTAGTCCGTCGATTGAGAATTAATCATGACAATTTACCGAACCGTCGTCCCTGCAATTCTGTTATGCATTGCGTTTCTCGGGTCAGCAGTTGATTGCCTGGCGCAAACGAAAGCCGCTGCTTCGAAGTTGTCGACGGAGGATGAGAAATCCGCGTTGGACTTCGCTCAGCAACATCATCCGGAATTGGCGGAACTCATCGAACGTTTGCAAGAAGGCAATCGCGCTGAGTATCGCAAAGCCCTTGTCCAACTTCACGAGACCAAAACGCGGCTGGAACGCTTTCGGGAACGTTCCCCAGATCGGTTCGTGTTACTGCTCGCACAATGGAAACTCGATTCGCGTTTACGGCTGTTGGTCGCACAAATGGAAATGTCGGACGATCCTCAGCTCAGCAGTCAAATCGATAAACTGTTAGCCGAAAAAGTTCGCAATCGCGAGCAAATTATGGAATTGGATCGAAACCGAGCTCGTGAACGCCTCAATCGTATCCTAGAGCAAATCACGGAATTAAAAGTCGATGAGGAGGCGGCGAAGCAAAAGGAACTCAATGCGATTCGTCGGAGCCTCGGTTTGCCCATGGATTCGAAAGCCAAGAAACCAACCCCCAAACGGATTCAAGTGAAAACGAAGAATTCCGCCGTCCAATGATCTCTCTGCAAATTCATTCTGTCTGAGTCGCTATTCCACAAGGAGAGGCACCTCGATGAAAGTTCTCTTGTCATTCACGCTTAGTCTGGCGGTTGTCGCCGGTGCAGTGGATGGTATCGGCGCGGATGAAGTCATCCGCCCGATCAGCCAACGCTTCGCCACCGACAACGACGAGACCCCCGATTTCCGCAAGCACATCGTCCCGCTGTTGAGTCGGCTGGGTTGTAATGGACGCGCTTGTCACGGGTCATTCCAGGGACAAGGCGGCTTTCGTCTCTCGTTGTTCGGTTACGACTTCAAGATGGATCACGAGAACCTGACATCCGGTGACGAGCCGCGGGTGAATCTCGACAAACCGGAAGACAGCCTCTTTATCCAAAAGCCGACGATGGTGGAAATCCACGAAGGCGGCGAACGTTACGAACCCGGTAGCTGGGAGCACAAGGTGTTCCTCGCTTGGGTCAAAAACGGCGCCAAAAGCGTGACGAAAGAGACTCCGGAATTTGTTCGGCTCGATGTTTCGCCGAGTGAAATCATCTTCGGTTCGGAAGGTCAAACCGAGCAAATGAAAGTCGTTGCGGTTTGGTCGGATGGAAGCCGCGAAGACGTGACAGACATGTCCCGTTTCCAAACCAATAACGACACAGTCGCCGACATTTCCGCGACTGGTTTGGTCACTGCAGGGGAACCGGGCGATACACATGTGGTCGTCTTCTATGACAACGGCGTGGTGCCGATTCCGGTGATGCGTCCCGTGAGCAAGTTGGCGGGTGCCAACTATCCGAAGGTCCAAACGCCGACCGAGATCGATCGCCTTGTCGTGCAGAAGTTGCAGAAGATGGGTGTGGTTCCTTCCGAAGTGGCCAGCGACACCGAATTCCTGCGTCGCGTGCGACTCGATATGACCGGAACATTGCCCAGTGCTGCCGAAGTGCGGGAGTTCCTGGCGGACCCATCTCCCGATAAACGGTCCCGCAAAATCGATGAACTGCTCGAAACCCCCGCGTACGCCGCCTGGTGGACGACTCGACTATGCGACATCACCGGCAATAGTGACGATCAACTTAACAACATCACACCAGTCCGCTCAGCCGCCAGCCAAAACTGGTACGACTGGATCTACAAACGCGTTGCTGACAACACGCCCTACGACGAATTGGCCGCCGGTTTGGTGATGGCGAATGGTCGTGATTCGGGCGAGTCCTTCCAAGACTATTGCCGGGAAATGAGCGAGATTTACTTCTCGAAATCCGACAAGAGTTTCGCCGACCGTGAAAGCATGCCTCACTACTGGGCTCGGCGAAATTTCCGCACGGCCGAAGACCGAGCGATCGGATTCGCATACACATTCCTGGGGCTGCGAATCCAGTGCGCCCAGTGTCACAAGCATCCGTTCGATCAATGGACGCAAGACGATTTCAAAGCCTTTACCGGTTTCTTCACGCACACTCGTTTCGGTCAGAATCCGGAATCGCGTGACGATTACAACAAGATGATCAAAGACTTGGGTTTGAAAGACCTGCGGGGTAACGAACAGCGTCGTAAGATCCAAGAACTCGTCCAAGACGGCAAAATTGTGCCCATCTCGGAACTCTTTACAACCGCGGTCAAACCGCAACCAAAAAGCAATCCAAACTCAAAACGGAAGCCACGCAATAATCGCAACAACGCGGGTTCGCGAACAGCGTCTGTATTGGGTGGTGACGAAATGGCTCTCGAGAATTTCGATGACCCGCGTCAACCCTTAATGGATTGGCTCCGCCAAAGTGACAACCCGTATTTTGCTCGGGCATTCGTCAACCGAGTCTGGGCGGGTTACTTCAATGTTGGGATCGTCGAGCCGCCTGATGACCTGTCACTGGCGAACCCTCCTAGCAATGCTCCGCTGTTGGATTACCTCACGGAAGGTTTCATCGCCAGCGGTTACGACATGAAATGGGTGCACCGCACCATTGCCAATAGCCACACCTACCAACGATCTTGGAAGCCGAACGAAACCAATCAGTTCGACGAAAAGAACTTCAGCCATGCGATTCCTCGCCGCATCCCGGCCGAAGTTGCAGTCGATGCACTCACGCTGGCAACCGCTTCCGATGAAGCCGCCCAGGAATGGCACGACAGCCTGGATGGTCGAGCAATCGCGATTCCCGGTGCCGGTCGCCGAAGTCGTGGTGGCAACAACTATGCATTGACGATTTTCGGCCGCTCGATCCGCGAGAGCAATTGCGATTGTGATCGGTCAATGGACGCCAGCTTGTTGCAAACCGTTTTCATGCAAAACGATGCCGAACTCCTCAACATGATCGAAAACCGTCGTGGTTGGCTCGGTCAGGTTGCAAAAGAGTTGAAGCTGTCCCCACCGGGTGCTGACCTGGCAAAAGTCCGTGCAGACAAAGCCAAAGCCGATCGAATTCGGAAGAATGTCGATCGTTTGAAGTCGAAGATCGCGGAGTTCAAGAAAGCCGGCAACGATGCCGCCGCGAAGAAACTCACAGACCAGTTGACCGGTTTCCGGAAGCAACTCGCCAAGCTCGGTCCGACCGACAACGCGGATGATACGTCACGCCGTGATGACAAAGTTGCCAATGCCAACTGGGATAAAATCGTCGATGAAGCCTTCTTGCGAACGCTGAGTCGTCTCCCATCTGAGGAAGAACAGAACCGGTCGCGTGAGTTCGTCGCCAATGCGGAGAATTCGCTCGACGGCATTCGAGACTTGTTGTGGGCATTGCTCAACACCAAGGAATTTATTGTCAACCATTGAGGCCGTCCCGTTACGGTAGGGTCCGCTCTGCGGACCTTTTCCAAGTCTCTGTCATCGACCCAACGGTCCGCTCAGCGGACTTTCCAATTCCTCGAAATCTCTTTCCAACTCTTCCAATCAAAGGGCTTCTCTCATGGCGAAACATCTCAACTGCGACGGTCTTCGACGTCGTGACTTCTTGAAAGCCGGTGTGCTCGGAACAACTGGGCTCAGCTTGGCCAGCTATCTGCGAATGGCCGAAGCTGGTGAAGTTCGCGGAAATGCACCGGCGAAGTCGGCGATTTTCATCAACCTGAACGGTGGTCCGTCGCACATGGACACGTTCGACCTGAAACCGAACGCTCCCGATGAATATCGTGGGTTGTTCAATCCGATTGCCACCAATGCTCCTGGTGTCGAGTTCTGCGAACACCTACCGAAACTCGCAAAGTGTGCCGACAAGTTCGCGATTTTGCGGGGCGTCTCCCACACGCTTGGTGCCCACCAATTGGGGACCGAATACGTCAATACCGGGAATCGTCCGTTGCCATCACTGGAGTTCCCTGGATACGGTTCGGTGGTGACCAAGCAGACGAAAAATTTGCCGAACGATCTGCCCTCGTTCGTCGCGGTGGGAAACAACACGCAACAAAAACCGGGTTATCTCGGCGTGCGTTATGCACCGCTCGTAACTGGTTCCACACCACGTGCCGGTGCGCCGTACAGCGTGCGGGGTGTGTCATTGGGTAACGGCTTAACCGTCAACGAAGTCGAAAAACGCACCGGCCTGTTGCGGGAACTCGACACGACGTTCGCAGGCTATGAAAAGAACAGCCAACTGCTTGACGGGTTGGATCGGTTCAGCGAACAAGCCCACGCAATGATCACCTCGAAACGCGCTCGCGAAGCCTTCGACATCAGCAAGGAAAGCCCTGCGTTCTCGGCTCCGTTTGGTGACGAAGCCTTCGGCATGAGCTGCTTACTCGCAACTCGACTAGTCGAAGCAGGTGTGAAGTTTGTCTCGATGAGCCTCGGCGGTTGGGACACGCACCAAAACAACTTCGATCGTCTGGAAAACAACTTGCTGCCTACACTCGACACCGGGTTAGCGGCTTTGTTCAACGGTCTGGCTCAGAAAGGGTTGCTCGATTCCACGGTGGTTTACGTTACCGGGGAATTCGGTCGCACGCCGAAACTCAACAACCGCAGTGATCCTGGCGGACGCGATCACTACCCTCGTTGCATGTTCATGCTGATGGCGGGTGGCGGTGTGAAAGGTGGTCAAGTGGTCGGCGAAAGTGATGACAAAGCCACGCAGCCATTGAACGATGCCATCACTCCCGACGATGTGGCTGCCTCGTTCTATCACGCTCTCGGGATCGACCACACTCACGAGTACAATACGAACACCGGTCGCCCGGTGATGATCGTTCGCGAAGGCACCGTGCTCGATCAACTGTTCTCATAGTCGAACACTGATCGCAAAACTGACAGCAACAAAAAGAAGCCCCGGAATCGAATTCCGGGGCTTTTCTCATTGGTCGCGTGAAGCTAAACATTTTCTGGAACCACAAATGGTTCCCGGTAAGCTCGGGTGAGCATTTCGTTGGCGGCGGGGTCGTCAAATTTCTCGGTCTTGGGATCGAAGGCTAATTCGCGACCGAGCAGGTATTCGGTTTCCTCGAGTGGTACGCCGACGGCCGTCAAGTTTTCGCGGACGGCTTCCAAACTTTCGCGTACTTGTTGGTTCTCGCCGAGACCTTTAGTTCGACCGTTGAACGGGACCGGTTTGCCAAGTCGATACGAGATATTCGCCAAGTGGCAAAGTGCACTTGAATAGTGCCCGACTTCAGCATCGCAGTTCAGATCCGAATTCTTCCGGCTGCGAACAGCGGTGATAAAGCTACCGAACGGTCCGCCTGAGGTCACTTTCTCACGCTGATCGTCTTCGTCGACTTTTACCTTCTCACTTTTTCCGCCACCGTTCGGTGTGAAGGTTCCGTCTTTGGAGATTTTGCCCTCGGTCGTGAAGAACTCGTTCGTGACCATGCGATCTTGGTTGTACTTCCCGACCAGCCCGCGGGTTTCGAACAGCAGTTTCACGTCGCCATACTCGAACACAGTGACTTGCGTGTTCGGCGTTTCGCCTTGATCCTCATAGGCAAACCGACCGCCAAGGCTCCAAACTTTGGTGGGCAGTGTCGCATTCGGAATGGCCCAGCGGGCGACGTCAATTTCGTGAACGCCTTGGTTTCCGGTGTCTCCGTTCCCAAATTCCCAGAACCAATGCCAGTTGTAATGGACGAGGTTGCCATGGTAGTCGTGCTTCTGAGCCGGTCCGAGCCAGAGATCAAAATCCAAGCCCTGCGGCGGTGCGGAGACAGGTTTCGTGCCGATGCTCCAACGTGGTTTGCAGCAGTATCCTTTGGACACCGTGAGTTTCCCGTACCGCCCGGATTGCACGGCGGCGATCACGTTCGCCAAGCCTTGGCTCGAGCGGTTCTGCGTGCCGTGCTGCACGATGCGATCGTACTTCTTTGCCGCTTTGACAAGTTGCCGACCTTCGAAGACGTTGTGACTTAGCGGTTTTTCAACGTAAACATCTTTCCCCGCCTGGCATCCCCAAATGCTGATCAACGAATGCAAGTGATTCGGTGTGGCGATGGAAATCGTGTCGATGTTTTTGTCTTCGAGAGCGACTCGCACGTCTTGCACACACTTCGGGGCTTTGCCTTCGTGCTTCTCGACCGACTTCGACCGAGCGTCGAACAACCGTGTATCAGGATCGACAAGGCAAACGACTTGCACGTCGTCCATGCCGCCGAATCCACTGATGTGGCTTTGCCCGCGTCCGTTGATCCCGACCACTGCGTGATTGATCCGTTCATTCGAACCGATCACGTTCCCGGATGACTTGGTTCCCGAGATGACAAACGGTGAAACCGCGGCGGTGGCGGCTGCAGTTTGTAGAAAGCGACGACGATTCAGACGCGACATGGGCCAACTCCTTGAAACACAAATCAACCACGAACGATGGGGAATGGCCAGCGAGAACCGCTTCTCTCGGTGAATGTGAAAGCCATTCCAAGACGGTGCGATTCTAAACTGATGTTCCTCTGGCCGCAACGCATCAAGAAAAACTGTTGCGTTTCAACCGCTACCCGAGTGCTGCGGAGAGAACGTCGACCGCCGCAGCTTCCCAATCAGCGTTGATAATCGACAAGTCGACCAGACGCGATGACTTCAGAACGTGCGGCGAACCTTCGAGTGCATTGGCAAAGAGCGTCAGCGCCGCCGCTTCCGAATCGGAGACCACAACCACCTGTGGAAACCGTGACTGCACCAGGCGAACGATGGGGTCTCGCTGCTCGGGCGGTGAAATGTTAATGGCCACGGGCAACGGTCGTTTCAACAAGTGCGAACGCAGTTCCGCAATCGTGCAACTGCAACCTGGATGACAAACCGAGGCTGCAATGTCAGACAGCGGGTCGAGTACAAAGCGTCGGTAGATCACGCCGGGATGTGGAATGATCAAGCTCGGAGATTGAACAATCTCATTGCCAAAAAGCAAAATGTCCAGGTCGAGAGTTCGTGGGCCCCACCGGATGTCTCGTTGACGGCCGAATTGAAGTTCGAGTTCTTGAAGACGGGCCAGAAGTTCAGGCGGCGAGAGATCGCATTTCAGTTCGGCAACGGCATTACAGAAAGCATCGCCGGCGAATTGCCCCATTGGAACAGAGCGGTAGATCGGGCTGGTTTGAAGGACTTCGATCCCGTCAGACATGCGCAGTGCGTGCCAACACTTTTCGAAGCGTGCGGGAACATCCCCCACATTGCCACCGAATCCAATAAAACAGCGTGTCGACACTCAGAAACCGGCATTCTTTAGCTGGGTATTGTTGTTGCCCCACATCGAGTTGGAGGCCCCTCCGACTTGACCAATCGCAGCGATGATCGAGAGCAAGATTAACGCCAACATCACAGCATATTCAACCGCAGTCGCGGCTTGCTCTTCACGAAGAAATGCGGAAATTGCTTGCATGAGCCCGCCTTCCGAACGGATTACAAAGTGGGTCTATCGAACATCACGACTAGGACAACCCTACCCCGAGTTTTTGGGTCGTCAAAAGATTTCTCGGGTCTTCGCCGATGTTTCCGACTTTATCCTCACAGAGTGCGCAGATATACTGAGCGAGGCCGATGTCGCCAAAACACACCACCGTTCCATATTTTCTTGAAGAAGGAGAGCATACATATGGCCAAAGAAGAGGCCATTGAAGTTCAGGGCAAGGTCACCGAAGCACTTGCCAACACGCAGTTTCGCGTGGAACTCGATAACGGACACGAAGTAATGGCCCATGTGGCGGGCAAAATGCGGAAACACTTCATCCGGATCGTCCCGGGCGACCGTGTGATCGTGGAAGTTTCACCATACGACCTCAGTCGTGGGCGAATCACTTACCGGGAACGCTAAGCAATCTGCAATCGCGACCTTGCTGGAGCCACTGGAACACATGGGAAACGACGACTTCCCGCAGAAATCGCCGCCGGAAGTGCAGTTATTCACGGACGGAGCTTGCCGCGGAAACCCCGGTCCCGGGGGTTGGGCGTATATTCTTCGTCATCCCGCGAGTGGAAAAGAAAAAGAAGCCTCCGGCGGGGCTGCGTTGACGACGAACAACCAGATGGAGTTGACCGCGGTCATCGAAGGACTCAAAGCCCTCAAAGCGTTTTCCGCGGTCGAGGTCATCACCGATAGCACTTACGTCGCCAAAGGCAGCAAAGAGTGGTTGCCGGGTTGGAAGTCGCGTGGCTGGAAACGCAAAGAGGGCAAGCAGCTCAAACCTGTCAAGAATGTCGAGTATTGGCAAGAACTGGACAAACTGCTCGCCAAACACCGGGTGCACTTTTCCATTGTGAAAGGACACAATGGGCACGTGGAGAACGAGCGTTGTGACGAGTTAGCTGTCGCGGCCGCGTTGGAGTTTCAAGAGGCTGCGGAAAACGGGCTTCAATAATCGAACCGGCGACGATACCAGTCGAACAGCACTAAAAACGGTGGCGAGAACTTGTGCGGGTCTCGCAAGATCCACCCGGCAATCTCCGCGACGCCATAAAAGTCGCCGCCTGCAATCTCGTCAGAGTCGAGCGTTAGCGTGTCGTCCGTGGTGATCCGATAAAGTGCGGAGTGCTCGTTGGCTAACTCTTTCCTCGCCGGCAACTTCGTGAGGAACTCCAACGTTCCCGAAATGCCAAGTTCTTCCTGCAGCTCCCGATTCGCGGCGACCTCATAAGATTCCCCGGCATCCACATGTCCCGATGCGGACGATGTGTAACGCGAGGGATATTCGTCTTTCGTTTTCGATCGCATCTGCAAGAACAGCTTGCCAGAGGAGTTGAAAACGAAAATGTGTACTGCGCGATGAAGAAGCTTCTCGCGATGAACCACCGATCGACGTTCTTGCCGAATCACACGATCGTCTACATCGACGACATCAAAAATATCCTCGGTTGGATCGGTCATACGTCTTCCTCGCGGGCACGTTGCATCGCCGACACGTACTGTCCGGCCAAATCGCGGATACGATTCATATCGCCATTCGCCAAAGCCGACTTTTCGACCAACGCGCCGCCTAAACCGACAGCACACGCGCCGGCAGCTACGAATTTTGGCAATGTCTCCAAGTTAACACCGCCAGTGGGCATCATGCGGATCTGTGGCAACGGTCCTTTGAGCGCTTTCAAATGTGCCGGGCCACCGGTCTCTGCAGGGAATATCTTAACGACGTCAGCGCCGGCTTCCCAAGCACTCAACACTTCCGTTGGTGTAAATGCGCCGGGCATCACGAGTTTATCGTAGCGGTGACATAACGCGATCACACCGGGTTTCACGACCGGCGCCACCACGTAACTCGCACCGGCAAGGATCGCAACTCGGGCGGTTTCCGTGTCCAAGATCGAACCGGCTCCCAAGAGGACTCGGTCACCCATTTTTTTTGAAACTTCTGCGACGATTTCCGCAGCGCCGGGAACCGTGAATGTCACTTCAATGACATCGATTCCGCCTTCGTACAACGCCTCGGCAACTTCGACCAAACGCTCGCCGGAAGACGCCCGCAGGATCGCCACCAGACCACGATCGAGCACTCGTTGTAGATCATCAATTCGCGACATCTTTTAACTTTCGAAGCTGGAACAAGCCGGGAGCGTTTCCGGTTCCTGAAATCCCAAATACCTCAGGGAATAGAAAATGAAAGATTGGGAGTGACAAGTCTCAACCCTCAAGAAACTTTGCGGTCCGCGATGGCCTCGTTTCGGAGGTTGAGATTGAATCCGCCGAGATCATGGAGAGTTGCGTTTTGGAACTCGAATTGAAACGAACTCAGGCCGCCTTAGACGCGTATGTTTCTGCGAACTCCAGGACGCGTTGGTCGATCATGGATTGGAAAGTGTCCATGTCGAAGTCGGCTAGGAATTGATACTGAGATTGTTTCATCACTTCCTTGTTATGCACGGTTCCCTTCGCGACCAACTCGACGATGTGAGCGGTGCTATACGGCCGGATGAACAACTCAAAGCGGCTGAACAATGTCTTTTTCTGTCCCGATTCAAAACGGAGATCATCACGCACGACACGCGCTCCCCAACCTTCTTCGCTCACCAATGTCGAGAAGGTGAAGCCGGGAAAATGGTCCGCGAGTTTCCGCAGGCATTCTTCGATATGTTCAGAAAGTTCGAGCCGATAGCCCGAATGCATCGTTCGCAACTCTTCCTCGGACAACTCACGCTCGGCCTTTTCCTCGGCCTGTAATCGTCGCGTAGTTTCGCCTCGGTTGATGGCTTTTTGCAGCCGTTTTTCGAAATCCATAGTGTCATCTTTTTATCAGGACGGTGTCTTATGCGGTATTCTACGCCCACACGTGGGGACACGCAACGGGCGGAAACCGGGCCTGCGACAAACACGACGGCTCTTGGACAATCATTCCGGGCTTCTTGAAATCGGTGCTTGAATCTCGGAGAATCGGCGAAACAGAATTTGTCTCACTCACCCGTATGGAATCTGAAAGTTCGTGCTGACATGAAACCGAATCTCGCTCACCTGGGCATTTTTGCATTTGCCGGGATGTTGCTGCTGACTCCTCCCTGTACCGCCCAAGACGCACCTGCAACGGAGGAGAAAAAATCCGACTCGGAAAAGGTCGTCGTGAAGCGGCAAGAAAGCGATAAAGACGGGTTGGAGTTGCAGATTCCTTCGTCTTGGAAACAAACCGAACCAAGCAGTCGACTGCGGCTTGCTCAATTCGAGATTCCCGCAGCCGAAGGCGATGAAGAGCCAGTCGAACTGGCAATCTTCTCTTTCCCTGGCGGTGGCGGCCAAGTTCGAGCCAACATCGAACGTTGGGTCGGTCAGTTTGACGGCGAAGGACGGAAGTCGAAAATCATTATCGGGAAAGCGGAACAAGGTCAGTATGTGTTCGTCGATGTGACTGGCACTTACAACCGCTCTGTCGGACCGCCGATTCTCGGCAAAACCGAAAGCCTCCCAAACGCCCGTATGCTGGCCGTCATTTTAGGAACGCCGAAGGGTGTGTATTACTTGAAGATGGCTGGCAAAGAGAAAACTGTTAGCGAGAACTTCGACAAGTTCCGTGAAGCTTTCGGTGCGAATGAAGAAACCGAAGAGGAACCTAAGCCACCTGCGACGGAAGAACCAAAGGACGAATAGTTCAATCCGACCGTTTGCGATCTCGGCTCGGTTCCGCCTGTGGAGCCGAGCCAACGTCATTTATCCACCGACCGATGCGAATTCTTTCGAGTCAGCGTCTTTCTTGCTGCTCTTCTCGGTGGGGCGTGGTGGAGCAGCGATGCGGTAGAGAGAAATCGAACCAAATTTCTTCTCACACTTCGGACATTTCGCTTTGGCGATTCCCTTCCCGTTCAGCCCGCCGATCTTCTCTTTTCGTCGAGCATCTTCAGAAACTACCAACCCGCAGTGTTCACAGCGACGACCGACAAGTTCAAGATTCAACTTGGGATCTGTCTCGTAGAACGGAAGGGTTTCATTCTGCAAGACTTCGAATTCGTCTTCACTGTAGTGACATTGGACTTTCTCGGTTTTGTCACTCAAAGGGACTCCTTCGACAACCCCCAAGTCTTTCAGACCGAAGAGCTTCGCCAAACCGCCCGAAAATCGGCGGAAGTCCGTCAGAACGAATGACAGATACTGAGACTTCATCCCATCCGTTCCCGGCAGAAGCACGCCAATTCGCCCCTCACCGAAGATTGGTGCGCCCGCGAAGGCAGATTCATGTACGTACGGGGCCGGGTAAACAACCTTGAGTTTGCGAACATCCTCAGCCGAGATGCCCTGGTGCCAACCAACCGGCAACGCCTCCTCTTCCTTCTTCGCCTTTTCCTTGGCGGCTTTCTCCGCTGCTTTTTCTGCTGCAGCTTTCTCTTTGGCAGCCTTCTTTTCAGCTTTCTTGTCGACCTTGGCCTCGGATGACTCTGCTTTCGCGTCCGTTTTTTCTTCGGCTTTCGGATCGGATTCTTCGGCTGGTTTTTCGTCGGCTTCAGGTGACGATTCCGAGGCAGCGGGCTTCGGCGGTTCCGGAGGTTTAACCTCCATGTACTTTCGGTAGTCTTGCCGAATTTCGTCTTTGTCGCCCCCACCTCGCGAAAACAATCCGCCCGCCTTCAGCAGACCGGCAAGGATCATTTGCTCGGACGATAGGCCTAGATCGACTTCTTTAAACTGCGTAGCCAGGCTTCCCGCCTTGGGCTTGATCTTCTTGACATCCGCCTCATGAAGATGGATATCGTTCAACCACATCGGAAACTTACGTGGCGTGGCCGGGGGACGCTTCGCAGCCGGTTTAGCAGAAACAGGCCGGTTCGGTTGAGGCCCTGGTTTGGCACCAGGTTGCCCAGGTCGTCGGCCACGTTTTTTGCGTTCGCGTGCGACCCGTCGTTGTTTGACCGATTCCTTCTCTTCTTCCAACGCAATTTCGAACAACACGTCGCCGCCGGTGGCCTCCGAATGAGACACATCAGACGTCGGTTGGGAACTCTTCGACGCCGATTTTGCGTCTGACGTCGTTTCCGACGATTCCCCAGTATCACTCGTTTCGGACTCATTAGCCGCTGTATCGACTGCCGGTTCGGAGGTTTCGGCCTCTTTGGTCTTGTCCTGGCTTTCCGAAAGCGAATAGGTGCCTTCGTCTTCGTCCGACGACTCTTGCGGAGCCGACTTCTTGGCGGCCTCCATACGAGCGCCTAGCCCGACTTCGTCTTCAGGATTGCTTTCGACAAACTCAGCATAATCCGGATCGAGTTCGAGATCTCTCTCGTCGACAGCTTGGCCGTAAGTCGTTTCTCCCTCGACCGTGGCTACATGACCTTGCGCACTATCTGAGGAAAGGGCATCTTCCGACGCGGGTACGATTTCGCCGTCCGCGTTGATCTCGGGCAACGGTTGGTATTCGATCTGCTGACGCTCAGCGATCATTCGGTTATAGAGTTCTTCGATTTCCGGGCGAAGAAATGTTCCACAACTCCAACAGCGGACCAGACCAACCCCGTTGAATTCCGAACAATTCCGACATTCGGTAATCGCACCCGTGCTGAATACGTTGTCGTCCGGTAAGACATCAACACTTTCCAACTTGGACGCGTCTAGCAAGTGACGACACGCCGGGCACTGGCCGGTATCGGCCATGAGCAGCGTATTGCACTCGGGGCAATTGATGAACGTTTCCGACATATTTCTTTGCGATATCAAAGAGACGATTCATGTCGACCAGCCGATTTCACGAGAACATGAAAACGACTGATGGGATGTCAAAAAAGGCATTCCGATCAAACGGTTGAACGAGGAATTGCCAATCCATGTGGACCAAACCGTCGGACAGTCGTTGCCCAATTGCCATGTTCATCGCTCGCCTCATCGGAGAGGCACCGAATTCCGTTACTACACACGCCTTAACAAAGACTTTATCATGGTCGGAAAGGAATTGCAGCACTCAATTTCCCATTCCATTCGAAATTCCCGGCTTACCGTACTTGTCATAAGCCTTCTAGCGGCAGGTTTGACCTGCGACGCTTCAATCGCTACGATTCGAACTCGTTCTGAGAGGAAATTGGTTCATTTCCCCACAATTCTGTCTTCACTTGGGTTCGAACCAACTTGAAAGCCCAAGTCCGTTGCTCCATTAGCCCACGATTTGGCTGATTCAAGCTGATCATCATGTGGACTGATGTTGCGTTCCCGAGCGGGAACAAGAAAGTTGCACCATGCCGGATATTAACGTTCAAGACATCCTCGAATCAGGTGTTCACTACGGCCACCGCACCAGCCGTTGGAATCCAAAGATGCGGCCTTATATCTATGGCCGTCGGAACCTGATTCACATCATCGACATCAAAGAGACAGTTCGCGGGTTGCTGCGAGCCCAAAAATATCTGTCTCAAGTCTCCGCTCAGGGAAGCCTGATTCTGTTCGTCGGCACGAAGCGACAAGCCGCCGACCCAGTTCGTGAAGCAGCCGAAGCCTGCGGCATGCCGTACGTGACCGAACGTTGGTTGGGCGGCACGCTCACCAATTTCCGGACCATTCGTGGCCGCTTGCAACGACTGGAAGAATTGGAGCAACTCGAGCAAAGCGGCGAACTTGCATCGTACTCCAAGAAGATGCAATCCACTTTGATGCGGGAATACAAGAAGATTCACCGCAACCTCAACGGCATTCGTCACATGAACCGTATGCCGGAAGCGTTGGTGGTCATCGACCCGAACAAAGAGAAAAACGCTGTCCGTGAAGCACACATCATCGGTGCCAAGATCGTGGGCCTGATCGATACTGACAGCGATCCAGATACCGTCGACTTGCCGATTCCAGGGAACGACGACAGCATTCGGTCCATTCGACTGATGCTCGATTATCTGACCGACTCGATCAAACGCGGCAAAGGCCCGCAAGCTGAGCAGAAAAAATCGGAGAATGACGAACCTCGCCCGGTTCCATCGCTCTAAAATTTGAAGCCTGACGCAATACAAATTCACCGGCATTGGCCGGTCGATAGCAACATACACCCATAAACGAAGACCAAGGAGACCGGGGACTATGGCCCAAGTGACCGCCGCCGCCGTGAAAGCGCTGCGGGAAAAGACCGACCTGCCGATGATGGACTGCAAGAAAGCGTTGGTCGAAGCCGAAGGTGACGAAGAACGAGCAATCCAAATTCTGCGTGAGAGCTACGAGAAGGTCAAAGTCAAACGCGCAGACAACGAGACTTCCGAAGGCCGGATTTTCACCCTCGTCAAAGAGGATGGCAGCGTCGGGGCATTGGTCGAAATCCAATGCGAAAGCGCTCCTGTTGCCGGTGGCGAAGATCTGAAGAACTTCGGGACCATGTGCGTCGAACAGTTGCTCAACGGCCCAGGCGCAACCACCGGCGAGGAATTGCTCGCTCAACCTGCACCCGGAACCGATGGCAAAACGCTCAACGAAGTCTTCGAAGAAATGGTGAACAAGATTCGCGAGAAAATCGTGGTGTCTGGTGTCGCCAAACTCGAAGGCCCTGTTGGCGCGTACGTGCACCACGACGGAAAAACCGGAGTGTTGTTCCAAGCGACTGGCGACAAAGCCAACGCTGAAGTGCTCCGTGATGTCGCAATGCACGTCGCAGCGATGCGTCCGGAATATACGACGGTCGAAGATGTCGATTCGGCACTCGTCGAAGCTGAAAGAACTCGGTTGTCGGAAGAAGCCAAAGCGACCGGCAAACCAGAGAACATCATCGAGAAAATCGTCGATGGTCAAATGAAGAAATTTTACGCCGAAAAAGGCGTGCTGGAATGGCAACCGTTCGCCAAGGAAGACACCAAAACGGTCAGTCAAGCCTTGGCGGAACATGGCCTCAAGGCCAAATCGTTCCACGCCAGCCGAGTTGGCGGATAAGCAAGACTTCAACACACAACCGCAAGTCACTTCCTTGCGGTTGTTTTTACGCGCAGATACTCAAGGAAGCCAGACATGTCGGACGATGCCCAGTCCTCAAGCCCGTACAAACGGGTTTTGCTGAAACTCAGTGGTGAGAGTTTCTGTCGCTCCAATGGTAGCGGCATCAGTATGAGCGAAATTGAATCGATCTGCACGCAAATTAAGCGTGTGGTCGAGCAAGGCATTCAGCTGGCCATCGTTTGCGGTGGAGGCAATATTCTTCGCGGAAGCGAGTTCTCACAGACCAACTCTACCGTCGCGGAATCCACGGCTCACTACATGGGCATGTTGGCAACTGTGATCAACGGGCTTGCATTGCAGGATGCCTTGGAGAGTGTCGAAGTCCCGACACGGCTTCAATCGGCCATTCCCATGCAGAACGTAGCCGAGCCGTTTATTCGTCGACGCTGTGTTCGGCACTTAGAAAAAGGACGTGTGGTGATCTTGGCCGCCGGCACAGGAAGCCCATTTGTCACCACCGACACCGCTGCGGCTTTGCGGGCAAGAGAACTCGACGCGGACGTCGTTCTCAAGGCAACACGGGTCGACGGTGTGTTTTCCGATGACCCCGAAAAGAACCCGCATGCAGTTCGCTACTCGGACATCTCCTACACTGACGTCTTGCAGCAAGATCTCAAAGTGATGGATGCCCAAGCCATTCATCACTGCAAGGAACACAACATTCCCATCATCGTCTTCAACTACGGACGCGAGGGGAACATCGAACGTGTGATCTCCGGCGAACGCATCGGCACACGGGTTTTGCGTTCCGAAGATATCACCCAGGATTCGTAGAGACTGCTTTGGCTAATTAATAGTGACTGTCTCGTGGCGGACAAGAAACAATCGCATGTTTCGCGTCCACCACGGATGCAGTACACCGAACATTACCGAAGCAGCCGCCGATTCATGACAATGTCTTCTGTCATGCGTACACAGAAGATCCTGAAACGGTCTTGGATCTAATTCCCTGGTGCGAGCAGTTTTGGACCGGTGGATGTTTCGTCGCTGCGATCCAATTCCTCTGCAACCGCCGGACCTTTTTTGGCCGGTTGACGTGCTTCGGCTCGCATCGGAAGCGACGGAAACAACGGGCGTTGCGAACGCGCTGCGGCTGGTGCTTCGGGGATGCTTGTTACGGACGTTGCGGCATCGCCCGGCAGCGGCGGCAAATCGACGGAAGGTTGTTTTGTTTCCCCCTGTGCGACGGACGGTATCGGTTCCGTCCCGGCGATCGGAATCGCTTGACCGTTCAAGATCTCCATCGTCTTAATATTCTGAACGAATCCGACAAGCCACAATGGCGAAAGTTCCGTCGGTTTGACGTCTAATAATTGATCCGCCCGTTCCTCGGCAGTCGCCAATTCCTTGAGGAGTTCAGTCCGTAGTTCCTCGATCGTGGGGCGTTCAATTGGCGAGACTTCTTCGGCGACCACAGTCATCCCGCCAACACCGCTGAGCATCTTCCGCACGACGAGATTGTGAACGCGAATGCCGTTCTCTGCGGTGAAGTCGAGGTCGTCTTCTGCCAACACAAGGACCAAACGCAACGAGTCGGCGTCGTCTTCGTCAAACCCGGAAACTTGTGCGGCGGTTTGAATCCGTTTTGAACTATCTAGCTCTGCGGATAGCCGGATACCGACCTTCGATTCCTCTTGGACAATCGGCTGTAGACTTGCGCCCAATTGTCGCACACCATCGACGGACCGAGACAAAAAGCCCTTGATTGGCGACTCGATCATTTTGCCGTTCAACACCAGTGTCGGCACTGGCATCTCGCTGCCTGCATAGGCGTTAAGTCGTTGAGCTGACTGCAGAGTGGCCAAAGGATTGATATTTGGCAGATGCTGATGGTAACGCAACACGATCACTTCATTACGGGGGAACTCCTGCTCGATGACGGAGGCCGCTAATTCAGCCGCGACACAAGGCAAGCAAGACGTCCCGGTAAACAGTTCGATCACGGCGGTCCGATGATTCTTCGTGGCAGTCCGCTTTGGAGTCGTTCCCGCTCGATCCGCTAAGAATTCGAGTAATTGCTCGTAGACGGCACGCTGATAAGCTGCCAATCCCTTTGTGTTTCCATTTTTGCGGACCCAGAGTTCCCGAAGTTTACTCTCCGGTAGAAGTCGATCCCCGGCGTTCCAGACATCCTCGCGAAACAACATGTTTTGCAGAGCGGGCCAACTCGCAAGTCGTGCATACAACTTCAACGCGATGTCGGTTTCGCTGAGCTGCATCGCCGCCTCGGCTGCGGTGTAGAGCGGAATCGGTTCGAGGGGTGCAGTCTCGTGAATCGACTGCAGTTCCTGGAACGCATCCGCGTCACCGGAGAGAGCCTTGTCATACGCGGCGAGTGCATCGACCCGGCGAAAAGCGGAGTCGATATCGTCACCGACGACTTTTCGCATCTCCGGTGTGAGGTTCTTGTCGGCTCGTCGTAGATACCGCACGCCCAGTTCGGGTTTATTGGCTCGAAAGGTCAGTTCCCAACCGACATCGAGTTGAGCCGCCGTCAACATGCGTTCGCCCCATTCCGCAGCGGCGTCGAGATAACTTTGCACAAACGCTTCCAGTTTTTCGTCGGTCAGAACGTACTGATCGAGCGTTCCCGTTAAACGACGATAGACCATAAGTGTTAAAGGTCGCTTGGGATACTTCTTCGCAAATTCATACTCCGCATCAAAGACGCCGCCCTCCGCATCAAAGACGCCGCCGCTGGACTGCTCGGCTTGGATGTACTCTTCGAGTCCTTTCGATGGCGGTGTTTTTTCGTTGTCGTAGATTCCGCGTTTCTCCGTCGACTCTAACCACGCTGGCTCAACCCGAACGCCGCCGAAACTTGCATTCCCTTGAATCACGGAGCCGTTTCGCTTGCCCTCGAAATGAATCGTTCGGCCTCGGCCTGCCAAGTCGAAACTGACTCGGGATTCGCCGAGATGGAGATTCTTCACCGTCACTTTTCGGAGAAATGAGGTGTCTTCGAGCACCTTCGCGGTCTGCTCGGTTTTCGAAGACGACAGTTCCAACAATACAATGGCCCGGTCGACATAACCCTCATCCTCTGTGAGGTCGGTCATCCGCATAAGCCATCGGCCGGACATGGATTTCGGTGTCTCTGAGGTTTCATCAGTATTCGACGAACATCCGGTGGTCGCCAAAGTCAAAGCCAGTAGTGTTGTCAGAGTGAGTGTTCGCATCGAATCCCTCGATCGAGTCTGAGCCGAGTATCATTAGCCGTGCGAGAGATTTTAGGCGAATCGGTGGATTTATCACCAGATCGGATTCGCAGGATGGTCGCCGAGTTTCAGTACGGTCCGGCCATTGCACTTTGACGCCGCATCATTAACCTCAATTCGACAGGGAAGATGCGCGAACTTGGAACGATCTCATGATGATTCTCAACTGGATTCGATCGGCAACCCGATGGCTGGGCGGAAGAGAGCCAGTGGTGTTGGCCACTTTTTCATTGATGTTGATGGCGGTATGGGGGTTCTTCGCGGTGGCGTCCGAAGTGATCGAAGGCGACACCCAAGCTTTCGACGAACACATCGTGCGGGCGATGCGTCAAGCTGACGACCCTTCAGAGCCGATCGGTCCCAAATGGGTCCAAGAAACCGGTCGCGACGCAACCGCGTTGGGCGGTGTCGCGTGGCTGGTGTTCTTCACGATCGTTATCGCGGGATACTTGTGGTTGGACCGGAAAGCACATATGGCGGTGTTTTTATCGGTCGCATCGGCGACCGGAGTGACTCTCAGTTTTCTACTCAAATGGTTCTTCTCGCGTCCTCGTCCGGATGTCGTTCCTCATTTGTCGCATACGTCGACCAGTAGTTTTCCGAGTGGGCACTCGATGATGTCGGCAGTCGTCTATCTTACGCTTGGAACATTGTTGGCAACTGTTGTTCCGCGTGTCCGGCTGAAGGTGTACATACTGATTGTTGCCGCCAGTCTTTCGATTATTGTCGGTGTGAGCCGGGTCTATCTGGGAGTCCATTACCCCACGGACGTCTTCGCCGGTTGGGCAGCTGGGTTGGTTTGGGCACTAACATGCTGGCTGATTGCCCGTCACTTGCAGAGTCGTGGAGCCGTGGAAACCGACGCGGATTCGGTCACTGATAAAACAGCGATTCGATGAAAATTCATTGAATACCGGGCAAGCCGCTCTTGGCTTGTTTGCTCCCGCTGTCGCCCCAATGTTATAAGCAGGTCGAACTTTCAACGTCTTCCCGACGTTACCGCCCATGGATTTCCCCGTCGCCACCAACGCGATTCGGGAAAGTTGATGTTCCCACCACTGACACGACCTCCCTGTTTTGAAGGACACCCACCATGCGAATCGCTGCGATTCTTTTCGTTCCGATGGTGGCCATGCTCGCGTTTATCGGCGGCGTGGCTCAATCGGAACCCAAATCCGAGAACGAACCCGTTCAAAAAGCTACCGGCATCGTGTTTCACGATAAAAACAACAACGGCACACTCGACGAGGGTGAACCGCGACTAGCCGATATTCGGGTTTCCAACGGTCGCTCGATCGTCAAGACCGACGAAAATGGCCGATATGAACTGCCGATCGACAACGATTCCATCGTCTTCGTAATCAAACCGCGACATTGGCGAACTCCGCTTTCTGAAAACAATTTGCCGCAGTTCTATTACATCCACAAACCGGAAGGTTCGCCGAAATCGAAATTCCCCGGAGTTGCACCGACCGGCCCGTTGCCGGAGTCTGTTGACTTCCCGCTCTATCCACAAGACGAGCCTGACAGCTTCCAAGCCATCATGTTCGGAGACCCGCAGCCACGGAACCAAGAGGAAGTGGACTTCATCACGCACGACGTGATCGAGGAACTTGTCGGCACTGACGCATCCTTCGGCGTCACGTTGGGTGATATCACTTTCGACAATCTTGCCTTGTTCGAACCGCAGGCACAGGCGATCGCGGTCTTGGGAATCCCCTGGTACAACGTCATCGGTAATCACGATATCAATTACGATGCCCGACACGACCGCCAAAGCGACGAGTCGTTCGAACGCGTGTTCGGACCGGCGTATTACTCGTTCGACTATGGTCCGGTGCACTTCCTCGTGCTCGACGACATCGAGTGGATCATCGAGGGCAACGGACGCGGTAAATATCGTGGCGGACTCGGCGACGAGCAAATGGAGTTCATCCGCAATGACTTGAAACAGATTCCCGAAGATCAGCTGGTCGTTTTGATGATGCACATTCCGCTCGTCAACGTACGTGATCGACACGAATTGTATCGGCTGATCGAACAACGACCATTTTCGATGTCGATCTCCGCTCACGAGCATATCCACCGTCACGTTTACATCGACGACAAAGACGGTTGGCATGGTCCGAAACCACACCACCACGTTGTCAATGTGACGGTTTCCGGAAGTTGGTGGAGCGGAGCGAAAGACGAACGTGGCATCCCGCATACTCAAATGGCGGACGGTGCACCGAACGGTTACTCGATTGTCTCGTTCAACGGACAGACCTACGAGTTCGAGTTCCGGGCAGCGGGTCGTTCGAAGAACTATCAGATGCAGATTCACGCCCCGGATCTCATCGAGACGACACAGCTCGAAGAAACCAGCGTGTATGCAAATGTCTTCAACGGTTCCGAGAAGACACAAGTCGAAATGCGAATTCGCACGCGACCAGGATCGGGTCAGGGGACCGACGGCCCTTGGCAATCCATGACGCACACAGCCGAGCCAGATCCGAAATACATTCAGACCTTTGAAAACGAAAAGCTTCTCCCGGCGAAAAACTGGCGGGACTTGCCGAAGCCGAAGAACTCGACACACCTTTGGAAAGCGACGTTGCCCGCCGACCTCGAACCCGGACTTCACGTGCTGGAAGTCCGAGCGACCGAAGAAACGGGCAAGCAATTCGAAAGCCGACGACTATTCCGGGTCGGCAAGCCGGCCAAGTAATTGCATCGTTTCGCTATTTGTTTTTCTCCGCCCCGTGGAGATGTCCTCCACGCCGGGCGGCTTCTAGCGCTTCAACGGTGTCGACCGCTGCCCCCGGATCATCGAGCGAAGTCATCCAGGCATCCAATTCGTTTCGCAACGTATCTCGGATGTCTGCGTGATCAGACGAGTCGATGAGATTATTCATTTCATAGGGGTCTTGGGTGGTGTCGTAGAGTTCCTCGGCGGGTCGTCGCATGTAACGTTTTGTCAGTTCATAGACGTCGGGTCGTTGTACGGGATTCACACCCACCCAAGTCGCCCAATATGGGTTATTCAATCGCCCCCCGCCCATAAGATGTTTCTCGATATAAATTTCCTCCGGCAACAGGTTGCGAATGTAATGAAAGCGACCGTTTGTCACCGAACGAATCGGATAACGTGGACCTTCCGGGAGATTGTTGTGGGCACCGTAGACGAAGTCCCGATGGTTCTGTGATTTGCCAGTCAGCACTTTGGCAAAGCTTGTTCCGTCACGGTCTGGGACCGGATCGCCGCCGGCAAGTTCGATCAATGTCGGAGCGATATCAGCGTATTGCACCAGAGCATCGGTTCGTTGACCGGCTGCGACTTGTCCTGGCCAATTCGCAATGAGAGCAGTATGCACGCCTGTGTTCCAATTCGTCCATTTGCATCCCGGAAACTGGGAACCCTGCTCTGAGGTGAATAGAACCAGTGTATTATCCGCGTTCCCGGACTCTTCCAAGCAACTGAGAATCTCACCGACTTGGGAATCCATGTAGGTGATTTCCGCCAGATAGTTGGAGTAATGTTCGCGGGTCGCTGAAGTGTCAGCGATGTTGCGAGGCAGTCGGATTTTCCGCGGCGGATACTGGGAAGCGTCACCCATCACCCATGGCACATGCGGTTCCACAAGGGCGATCGTTAGACAGAACGGGGAATCATGGTCGGTAGCGGAGATGTACTCCCGCGTTGGTCCCAGGTCATGAGTTCGCGTGGGATGACGAACGCAATTCGGATCGAATCCGCCGACCGCATCGAAGGGAAATGCATCATTAGGTTTGACGTGCACTTTGCCGGCAATCCCGACTCGATAACCGAGCGGTCGAAGCAAATCGGGCAGACTTTTAACACTGGGGCGACTTGCCGAGTGGTTCCACGAACAACCATTCCGTAAAGGATACTGCCCGGTGAACAACTCCGCTCGACACGGCTGACACATCGCTGTCGCAAGATACGCTTGGTTAAACACCAAACCACGTAACGCGAGTGCGTCGATGTTCGGCGTCTTCGCGTTCTGTCCGCCGTAGACGGGTAGATCGTTGTATGTGCAATCATCCGCCATGATGATCAAGAAGTTCGGACGGTCGTCCGCCCGCACTTCACGCGAAGAACTAAGCAACAAAAATGCGAGCAATACCATCAGAGGACAAGTCGAGCGCTTCATGCGAATCTTCCCTAGGTTTCGAGCGGCCTATTGAGAACGGTGCTAGTGAACAGGTAGAAGTAAACGTAACGCGCGACCATGCAGGACAACAACAAACTTAGCGGCGCGGAATACACCATCCATTCTTCGCGTTTGAGTCCATTGAGAATAATGATCGAGAACGTGTTGATCAGCAGATCGATAAAGGCCACTGGCAACAAGCAGATTAGCCGCCAACCAAAACGGCCGATGAACTGAGCCGCCGACGTCGCGGGTGGAAATAGTTCTCGCCGCTCGGCCCATGCATTCCCGATTTTCTCTGCGGCTTCTTCGGTCAAGACGGGATCAGTCTCGATGCGACCACGAATCAAACTCGCTAACGTCAGTTTGAATTGATCGTAATGAAACAAACATTCCGAGACCGGCACCGGCCAACCGCGACCGTCTGCGATCTCAACTTGCCGTACCGTGCGTCCATACATTCGGCCAATGGTTTCCCGGACCGAGTCAAGCTCTTCCAAGTCGAAGGTCCGCAACCCGGCGTACAGAAAGACCCGACCATCTTCCTGCGGCTGAAACTGCACGTCGTGGTAACGAAATAGCCGGGAGTAAATCGTTTGTATCAACAGTGCGATCGCGATGAGCGTGTAGAGACCGAACGCGATCGGAATATGCGGACTCTGTAACCAGTTCCGCAGGCCACCGAGTTGCGGGGTGACGAGAAACAGTGTGGAAATTGGGACGGAAATTAACACGGTCGAAAGATACTCGGGGAGAAACACCCCGTTGTATTCGAATCGAAGCCCGCCCTGCGGGGGTTGCCGGTCGTTCACACGAAAGCCTAAGACTGGGGCGGATTATTGATGGATTCGAGAATCGCGTCGAACTCTTTCGAATCGCGAATGGCGTTGAGGTCCGCATCGTCCTTGATCAGTTGGGCATCTCGAAATCCCTTTTCAACTGCCGATTTCAATTTCGCGAGAGCCCGCTCTCGATTCAGCTGTATTTTGCGTTCGTCGGTCGGCTGTGGCGACTCTTTCGCTTCCGCCAACCATTTTTCAACCGCCAAACTATAAACGCAAGCCGTATTGTAAAGGTGGACCTCTTTGCGATCTTCACCGACTTCGTTTTTCTTCTCGGCGAGTTCCAGAAACTTTAGAGAGTCATCGACTTGGCCCAGATGGATCATAGCAACGGCCTGTCCAATGACCGCTTCGGAATCGGTCGGATCGAGTTTGACGGCTTTCTCAAAGTTTGCGAAAGCCTGCTTGTACATTTTTTGTTTCAGCCGCACGTTTCCGCGACCGGTGTATCCGTCAACGAGATCTTCATCGATGGCCAACGCGATAGCATACTGAGCGACAGCCTCGTCGTATTTCTTCTGCGTAATATAATGCTGCGCCTGACGGATGTACTGGTAAGCCGGTGATCGATCTCGGAGATACTGCAACGCACGTGTCGCGGTGGTTCTTTTCTTCTCTTGATCGGAACGAGCCGCTTTTTCGAGTGCGGATCGAGCCATACGAGAACCGTGCTGCCAAAGGGCTTGAGAGGCTGGTTCCCAAAGTTCTTCAATGTCGTTCTGCTCGAGAGCACCGGCAAGTAAAGTCACCGCTCGATGCGTTCCGTCTTTCCGCAGGATATCGCAAGCGGTCCGATAGAGGCTTCGCCCCTTCGCGTTCTCCAGAACAACAGCAACACAGTCCAACAGTTGATCGGATTGCAACCGTTGCAAACTTCCCAGTGCTATTTGCTTTTCATTGTCGTCGAATTTCGAAAACCGGTCGGCAATCTGTCGAGCCACTTCCCGATCGCCGATTTGTCCGAGTACCTGAATCGCGTTTTGTCGATTCGATTCTTTTTCGTCGATGTACTTGATTAACAGCGGAATCGCTCGCCGATCCTTTGTGCGACTGAGAATCTGTGTCATTCGGGAATCCAGTTTCGATTCCTTCAGTTGCCCGAGCAGAAACTCAAGGACGAGTTGCTCGCTGTTGCCATCGGTTTGGGAAGAGGCAAGTAACTCTAACGCGATCGGCTGCGTTTTTTCGTTGCCTTCATGAAGCGCCTTGCGAAGCAATGTCCCCAATTCAGGATGCCCTAACTGAGCCAACGCCCGTAACGCCGAGCGACCAACCTCCGTATTGAATTTCTGAGCGAATTGGTAAATCGCCTCGCTCCAGATCGGCGCCGGATATTGCGCCAGCACATCGACGATCGCCCGTTGCGTTTCTTCGTCTCCGGTTGCTAGCAATAATTTCAGAGTTTGTTGGGCCGAAGCGAACCGTGATACTACGAGCGCTTCGATCGCTGTGACTCGATGGGGATGATTGGCATCAGTCACAATCTCGCGAAGTTTTGCGATCGCCTGCTCATTTCCATGACTTGCCAAAGCTGCGATCGCGGATTGTTGCAACGACTCCTTTTCCGACTCCGTGAGTTTGAGCAAAATCGGAAGTTGACTCTCCGGCAATCGGTCGGCTCCACCACGAAGAGCAGCCGCTTGAAGAATGGGATCGCCCGATTGCAAACCGTCCAATAATTCTGCAGTCGGCAACTTCGCATAAGCCGTTTGTAAAGCCGACACCAACGCGGCGGCTTTTGTCTCATGATAGAACGGCTTGAGATTCGACGAGATACTGCTTTGATTTCGCTTCGGCAAATTCGCGATCTGTACGACTCGCAACGAGGTCGGCAACGACGGGAACTGAGGATAACTGTTGTGTCGCTGCGAATCCGGTTGACCAACCAGCCCGAGCGAGTAGTTCAGCCAATTCATCAGATTGCCTTCAAGCGGTGGCGTGTCGTCCTTCCACTCCAACACCACCCGGGCGACCTTGTCTTGAGCAAGTCGGTCGAGTTCTTCCACCAAATTTCCGAGGCTGATCCCATTCAAATCACCATGAACGGTCAGCACACCCAGGCACTCGTAAGGACCGATCCGAGAAACTTCTAGGCGAAGTTTGCCACGAAACAATCGATTGATATCCAACGTGCGAACTTCGTCGTTGATCTTCAAAGTCAATTGCATGTTCGGAATACCGCTACCGAACGGCATCCCGTGAAAGATCAGACCGGCAGTCCCGACTTCCCCGGCTGGAATCTCTAGCGATTTCGGCATCAGCATTTGATGTAAGCTACGGTACTCATCGCCGATCGAATACCCGTAACTTGGAAACCCATCCAAGTCGGTCTGAGCATAGGCTTGTCCGTCGGCCGTCAATTGCATGTCATCGCGGGAAAGTTGCAACGGCTTCAGAGTTGTATTGGCGATCAGCAATTCGAACGCCACATACCGCATCCGGACCGATTGCCCATTCTGACTGGTGTAGTGATACCCGACATACGGCACATTCGGCACGATGTACACGCCCGGTTGTTCGGTATCGGTCGGCTGAGGAAGCAACTTCAGGCGGACAAGTTCGGCATCGATTTCCCGATACGTTTCGAGCGTGGACTCTAACTTGCTCGGCTTCTTCTCCGCATTTGATTCTGAAACCGCCTCTGCCGGCTCAGTTTGCCCAAGCGTGATTCCGGTCAAGAGCGTCAAATTGACGCCGAAAAACGCCAAGCAGGTGAGGAGTGTTCTTCGCACGTTTTTTCTCTCCAACACGTTTCACGACCCCATCTCCAACGACGCGTTGTGCTGCCGTTGCGTTCGAGATCGACACCTATTATAGCGCGAACGTATTCAAGTTACACGGGTGAACCGTAAACCGCGATTGGGAATTGTTTCTCGACCGAAACTGAGACGATGGTCATGCCAAGACCGGACCGGCCGAAATCTCGAACCAAAGTCGCGTCTTTTCGCCTGCCGCCAGGACTTGCAGACCGGCGTCGGTACCGGTTTCGCAATGACTGTTGGCGTGATCGAGATTGATGGCGTCTGTCACGCATGTGTATGGCTCAAGGCAAATCGCCGCTCGATCCGCCGGTGTGAACGCGACCATCTCTCGAAATGTCGGATCACACCGCTGTGCAACCTGCAACCCTGCGGTTTCGTCGTAAATCACACTGATCAAACCGTTTGAGTCCATTTGCAGCCCGGTATAGACGTCATCAAGTTTCAGCACGTCGAAGTAAGCACCGTCTTTGAGGTCTTTGTCCGCGGGAATCAGGCCACGTTCACCGGTCGGCAGGCATTTGTCGGTGATCCACATTTCCGTCACGGGGGATTCGATCAGACATCGCGAAGGCTCGCTCGCCGGAGACAGCGGAAGTTTGAAGTACGGGTGCGTGCCGAACCCCCAGGGCAACGGCTTATCTGTGGGGTTCGAGATCGTCACTTCGCCCCTTAGCGGTCCGCCCGTGACGCTATAGCGAATCTGGATAATGAAGTCCGTCGGCCACAATGCCAACCGTTCGGGAGCATCTTTTGAGAGTTGGAACTCTCCGACGACGAAATCGCCGCCCTGTTCGACCACTCGCCACGGACGATCCAAACAGAACCCGTGAATCGCATGCCCGTTCGGATCGACTCCCACATCGTTGGCAGACATTCGGTAGGTTTGGTTGTCCCACTCAAACTCGCTGTCGTGGATGCGGTTGGGAAACGGGAACAACAGCGGTATGCCATGTCCGCTCGGTCGGGCTTTACCCTCGACGAATTCCGGATCCGCATCGAGCACATCGACGGTCTGCTGGTCAAATCGAGCGTGATACTCGAAGCAATTGAATCCCAAATGGACAGCAATTCTTGCGGAAGATTGGGTTTCGGCGTCGGTAATTGTGACAACACTCATGAGGAGAAATCCATTTGAGATTTGGGGATCGTGGCCTATTATCGTCTCGCCCGTTGCAAAGACATTCAAGCGTCAGACGAAAACAATACCGCCACTTTCCAGGAAGCCGTCTGCACCGCTGGCATGGAAATCGTGGGGTGTCTACAATGCGGGCATCATGTCAGACCCAGCGGACCAGTTCACTCCCCACACAACGGTAGCGATCGTCGGCGTCGGCCTCATTGGAGGTTCGATCGCCGCCGCTCTGAAGTCGCGCGGGCATCGTGGCTGCATTTACGGTGTCGGACGGAGTGCGAAACGATTGCAAGTCGCTGCGGGCGCAGGTCTGATTGACGAATTCTCTACCAATCCTTGTGATATCAAAGCCGATTTACACGTTGTTTGCACGCCGGTAGACAACATCGTGCGTGATGCCAATGTCGTCGCGGACATCGTCCACGAACATGCGATTGTCACCGACGCTGGCAGCGTCAAAGAATGTATTTGCACCCGGATGGATGTCGAATTGCCCGGACGTTTTGTGGGGTCTCATCCGTTGGCCGGTTCTGAAAAACAAGGATTCGAACACGCGGACCCCGATTTGTTCGTCGGCCGATTATGCGTGATTACTCCGACCATGAAAACGCCCGAGACACGGGTGAGTTTCATTGAACAGTTTTGGCAAGCGATTGGCATGACCACACAGCGAATGTCGCCCGCCGAACACGATGCCGCGTTGGCCCAAACAAGTCATTTGCCGCACATGGCTGCGTCTGTTCTCGCCGGTTGTTTGCCGACGGAATGGAAAGACCTGACATCGACCGGCTTCGCCGATACCACGCGAATCGCCGCCGGCAATGCCGAACTGTGGACGGCGATCATGCTGCAAAATCGAGATCAACTACTGGCTGCGTGCGACCGTTTCGAAGACACGTGGAAAACCTTTCGCGATGCCATCGAAGCGAAAGACGCCGATGCATTGACTCAACTTCTCGCGGATGCCAAAACCATTCGCGATGCCATCAAAACCGACTGAACGACTTTCACCCTCCAACACAGACCGACCTTCCATGCTTTGGGAAATTGAGATTCGCCCCGCCGCCGGGCAAACAGACCGCGAAGCCGAACGTGTGCTCGCCGAGGCTCGCGACTTCGGATTGTCCAGCATCAACCGCATTGCCACCGCCCGATCATTTCTGTTAGACGGTCGCTTGAACGACGGTGATGTTGAAAGGGCAGCAACGGAGTTGCTCGCCGATCCGGTGGTGGAAACTTGGACGGTCCGTCAGGTCGGATCGCAAGGTGCTGCCGGCGATTCGCAATCGGTCCTGAATGTGTTGCTCAAACCCGGTGTGACCGACAACGTCGCCCGGACCGCACAGGCTGCGCTCGCAGATCTCGAACTGTCCATCGGTGCGGTCGCGACTTGTCGGCGTTACACACTCAATGACGATGCTACCGAAACCGACCGCGACCGCCTCGCGGCGAAACTGCTCTCCAACGATGCGATTGAACGGTTCATTTGGGGCCCGTTGAAGTTGGAGAGTCTTGCGATCGACAGCGAGTACAACTTCGATCTGCAGACCGTCGCCATTCGCGGAATGGACGACGACGCCCTGATGCATCTGAGTAAGCACGGTCAGCTTTACCTCAGTTTGGCAGAGATGCAGACGATCCGCGATCACTTCGTCAAACTTGACCGCGACCCGACCGACATCGAATTGGAGACTGTCGCCCAAACTTGGAGCGAACACTGTTCTCACAAAACCCTTGCCGGACGGATCCGCTACCGCGACGAGAACGGCGAACGTTCCTTCAACAACATGCTGAAGGAAACGATTTTCGCCGCCACCCAGACGATCCGCAAACAACTCGGCCAAAATGATTGGTGCGTGAGCGTCTTCGAAGACAATGCCGGGATTGTCACATTCGATAACGAGCAAAACGTCTGTTTCAAAGTCGAGACGCATAATCACCCGTCCGCGTTGGAACCGTATGGTGGAGCCAACACCGGACTGGGCGGCGTCATTCGCGATCCACTCGGGACTGGCCTGGGGGCGCGTCCGGTGTGCAATACCGACGTCTTCTGTTTCGCACCGCCAAATACACCGCCGGAAAGTCTGCCGCCTGGTGTGCTGCACCCGAAAGTTGTGATGCAGGGCGTGGTCGCCGGTGTTCGAGACTACGGCAACCGCATGGGAATTCCGACGGTCAATGGGGCGGTTTACTTTGACGATCGTTATCTCGGCAATCCGCTGGTTTATTGCGGCAATGTCGCGATGATCCCGGTTGATAAATGCGAGAAGAAACTGCGTCCGGGGGATTACATCGTCGCGGTCGGTGGTCGCACGGGGCGTGACGGAATTCACGGCGCGACGTTCTCGTCTGCGGAACTCACCGAGGAAAGCGAAACGCTCTCCGGGGGAGCCGTTCAAATTGGCAACCCGGTCGTCGAAAAAATGGTGATGGACGTCATCCTCGAAGCACGCGATCGCGGTTTGTATTCGTCCATCACCGACTGCGGTGCGGGCGGATTTTCGAGTGCCGTCGGCGAGATGGGCGAGAAAACCGGCGCTGAAGTTTGGCTGGAAAAAGCCCCGCTCAAATATGCAGGTCTGTCTTACACCGAGATCTGGATTAGCGAAGCGCAAGAGCGAATGGTTCTCGCCGTCCCGCCGGAAAATTGGGACGAACTGCACGCCCTCTGTGAATCCGAGGGTGTGGAAGCCACCATCATTGGCCAATTCACCGAAACCGAACGTTTGATCCTGAAATATGGAGACACGATCGTCGGCGACATGACGATGGAATTCCTACACGACGGTCGCCCACCGGTCGTGCGAGATGCGGTCTATGAAGCCGGATCCGATACAGCGTGGAACAACACCGTCGAGGCTGACAACTGGACTGGGCATCTGCACCAGATTCTGGGCTCACTCAACGTTTGCAGTAAAGAATGGATCATCCGCCAGTACGATCATGAAGTGCTCGCGGGAAGCGTCGTGAAGCCGTTAGTGGGTGTGCAGAACGACGGGCCATCCGACGCCGCCGTTGTGCGTCCGCTGATGAAATCGAATCGCGGTTTGGTGATCGCATGCGGTATGAATCCCTGCTTTGGCGATGCCGACCCATACTGGATGGCGGCGTCCGCGATTGACGAAGCGATTCGAAATTGCATCGTGACTGGTGCAGACCCGAGCAAGATTGCGATCCTCGACAACTTCTGCTGGGGCAACACCGAACGTGCCGAAACACTCGGCAGCCTCGTGCGGGCAGCGTTGGCGTGTCACGATTTCGCCGTTGCGTTCGGCACGCCATTTATCAGCGGCAAAGACAGCCTGAACAACGAGTTTTCTTTCCAAGACGACAACGGCGAAAAGCAAACCGTCGCGATTCCATCGTCGTTGTTGATCAGCGCACTCGGACAAATGGATGACGTGCATCACGCCATCACGATGGATGTCAAAACCGCCGGCAACGCCGTCTACCTACTTGGTGAGACGAAACCGGAAATGGGTGGCAGTCACTTTGCGCTTGTCACCGAGCAAACTGGCGGTGATGTGCCGAAACTCGATGCGAAGTTGGCATCGAAGATTTACCAAGCGTACTTCGAAGCGAATCGGAAGGGACTAGTCCGCTCGGGACACGATCTCAGCGAAGGTGGGTTGGCCGTTGCCCTGGCGGAGATGGCGTTCGCAGGCGGACTGGGAGTGGACGCCGATCTGAGTGAACTCGCGACACAATCCGGCCTGACCGATCCAGTGGAACTGCTGTTCTCCGAAAGCAATTCGCGGCTACTCGTCGAAGTTCCCACCGATCGGGAAGACGAATTCCGCTCGCACTTCGCCGAGATTCCTTGCGTTCGCTTAGGAACGATCACCGAGGCCGATCGGTTGGTCGTCCGATCCGGCGGAGACACTCAACAGGCGATTCTTGACGAATCACTCGACGCATTAAAAACCAGTTGGAAACAGCCGTTAGATTGGCACTGATTCACGTCGCCCTGAAATACAGAACGAGACTGATATGGCATCCGATCCGTTTACTGAATCATCGTCATCGTGGATTTTGGAAACTCCGCCCGCTGACGTACAGACTGAAATTGTCGATCGCTCGCACGAGTTGCCGATCGTGATCGACTTCTGGGCCCCGTGGTGTCAACCGTGTCGGACGCTTGGCCCGATTCTCGAGAAGTTGGCCACTGAAGGCCGCGGTCAGTTCCTCTTGGTTAAGGTCAACATCGACGAGTATCAAGAACTGGCCCAAGCATTCCGTGTCAGTTCCATCCCGGCTGTATTCGCCCTGAAAGATGGACAGCTCGCTGACCAATTCGTCGGCATGAAAGACGAGACGGAATTACGAGCGTGGTTGCAAGGATTAGGACCATCACCGACGGAAGAACTGCTGCGACGCGGTCAGGAACTGGCCGAGACAGACCCACTTGCAGCCGAGCAAGCGTTTCGTGAGGCGTTGTCTAGCGAACCCGATAACGATGCGATTCGCGTCTCGCTGGCCAGCGTTCTGTCCTTGCAAGAGAAAGACGACGAGGCTTGGCGGATTATTGAAGATTTGGAGAAACGCGGTTTCCTCGAACCCGAGGCTCAACAAGTCAAGTCGGCGTTGGAGCTACGAGCGTCTGCCGAGGAAGCGGGCGACATCACCGACCTACGCTCCGCTGTCGCAGACAATCCCGAAGACCTCAAACTTCAATTGCAGCTCGCGGAGACACTGGCCGCTCATAGGCAATTCGAGGAAGCCATGCAGATTTGTCTTGAAGTCGTCCGCAACGATCTTGACGGTATCGGCCAAGACGCACGAGCAAGCATGCTAAAGATGTTCGACCTCGTCGGTACGAGTTCCCCGCTCGTCATTAAATACCGTCGAAAACTTGCCACGGCCCTGTATTGATCCGAGATGAGCGACCGGTGGCGAGGCGAAGGGTCCACGATTTCGGAAATCACATTTGCGAGTTCGTGAACAACACAACTTTTGACAGCAAAAGACGTTGTGTGCTACTGCTATCATACCTAGAAGTGCGAGTCGCCAGTTGACCGCAAGTCCCTGAAAACACTTCTACACAAGCCTGCAGTGCAGGAAATTGCATCGATATAGCGTCGTGGGTGGCATGCCCACGGTTTTACATGGGCATGATTGGACATTCAAACATCGCTGGCCCATGCCCACCTCTTTAATACATGCAATTTCCTAACGATACGGACCGTATGGAAACCTACTGGCCGGCGGATTTCGAGCCCCAGGGGGATGCGGTTATGACGTCGCCGGTCTTTAAAGGACGAGCGGCCACAGTGAATCCTTCTTCGTGAGCAAACGCCTTCAACTCGCGATAGAGACCGAAGCTGTCCGGGTAAACCCAAAATGTAATCGTGGCCCCCACGGGAGCAAATTGCAGTTCGCGAATGAACTCTGACCCCGGCGACAACGCTTGCCGAACGTCTTCCGTTGGGGCGTCTTCGGTCGGCAGAAATTTGAGTAACACGGGCACAACTCGAACCGCAGCGTATCCCAATTTCGCCCGCTCCAAAGCAGACAGCGACTGACGCACGACGACGTAGTCCATCTGAAATCCACGGTACGGTCCGATGCGACCTTGATGTTGTCGAAGCTTTGTGAGCAAACTTTTCTGGCGTTCGAGTTGATCTTTCAGTCGGGCGATGAGCATCTCCAAGGGAACTGTCGAAACGCGACCGCCTTTGAGATGAAAATGCAACTCCGGCCCGTTCACTTCACGACTGACCGGTGTGAAACGATGCTTGATTTTCTCGACGCGTCGAGACTCTTGCTCGACGGCGGCCAGTTCCCGCTGCTTTCCGACGAACTCGATTTCGAGCCGTCGATATTCTCGTTGCAGTTCCGCCAATCGACCCGCACGGTCCTTCGTTGTCGCCTCGATTTCTTCGAGTTGTCGCTGTTTGGTCCGTCGTTCGATGTCCGCGTTGGTCGTCACGGAATCGAGTTTCTGAATTTCGTCCGCTAATTCCCGCGACCGCGTTTGCAAGGTGAGCAACTCTTTTTCCGTGGCACCGATCGCCGCCAATAATTCTTGCGAAGGCGGGACAAAGCGAACCGGTCTTGGTTCTGCAATCGCCGGTGGCAACATGGGTTTGCGAGGCGGTTCCGGTAACGGCGGTTCGGTCGCGATGATGATCGCCGATGTCAACGCCGGATCGATCGGCTCTGCCGCCGTGATCGTGGGCGGCTCGGGCGTCGCTTCGGGAATCGTCGGTAGCGACTCGACAGCCACCGGTTCCGGGGTCGGAATGTTGAGTTCCACGACGGGTTGCCGGCTGACTCGCACACCGACAATCACAATCAGAATGATCAAAATCCCCACGACATTCGCGATGATGTCGAGAAAAGAATCTGACCCGAATTCGAGTGACGACTGGCGTTTGCGGCGGCTCATGGTTGCCCCTCCGTCGTGGTGGTCAGACGGCTGACTTTACGTTGCAACGCCCATTCGATCGCGGTTTGATCGAGTTGCCCGTACAACTTTTCGGCTCCCGGTGCGACACGGAAATCAATCGTCGGCTTCCAATAGATATTGGTCGGCGGCCAACTCCACGATCGAACAGTGCGTTCGATCGCTTCGAGCATCCATACGGAAATTTGATCCGGTGTTTCCGCCTTCGCCGTGCGTACGAGGTATGCGTCTCCGACGATCAAATGATCGGGGTAAACCTCGATCGGAACGGCACGTTCAAAGCCGATTGTCGCCCGAGGATCAGAATACCCCCAGCGATGCGGACGCGGTTCGGTCTTACGTTGTTTGTTTCGCAGGTAAAGTGTGGCGAAGTCTGGCAACAACTGTTCTTGGTTCGGACTGGACTGACTGGGTTTGCCACTGCCGTTCGGCGATCCCGAAGGCGACCGGTTGTCGGCGTTGGAGTCGGCTTGATTAGTGGGTACTTCGGACGTCCCCCCTTGAGCATTCGGACCGGCATTGGATGTCCGATCTCCGGTTGGCTGGCGTTGCGACTCGGCCATCGAATTGCTGTCCGAAGTTCCAGACGGACCGACATCAAGACTGCCGAACTGTCCAAGTTCATCGCCGACTCCGCCGTTCCTGGCGAAGAGTCGTCTTGGTTCATTCGAATCCGAGGAAGGAGCCGGCGGCACGTGTGTTCCTCCGCCTTGGGTATCCGATCCCGGCTGATTTTGAGTACCGTTAAAGCGACGCTCGCCCTGTGATCCGCGGTTCCCGCCATTGAATTGCGGCGGACTATTGGCCGAAGAGTTGGTGCGGCCGGTTCGGGGGTCTGCTCCGTATGCACCGCGTTTCGCTCGCTGACTGGCTATCGCGGCAAACGTTTCCGCCTTATCGGCGGCAGTGCCATTTTCCTGCATTCCAACTGGAAGTCGTGGCACGTTTCCAGCGTCGTCGCCGAAGTCGTCGGGGCCAACACCACTCAGGAGATTTCTTGCAGTCGCTCCACTTTCGCCGTAACCACCACCATCACCGCCGCCACGAGGACCACGATCAACTAACAACTGACGCAACTGCCGTCGTTGCGTTTGAAGGTTCGCGATCGCCTGCCGACATGCCTCGGCGGCATTCGGATCGACTTCCGGAAGATCCAATGGCAGATTCTCTTCCAGCAATTCGTAGCCGACCGGTCGATCCAATGCCGCCAACAAATTGCGAGCGTTGAAAAACTCTGCGCCACTAGGCCGCACGATGAGCATGACGTAGGGTTCGGGTTCGGTACCGCCGGAACGTCGACTCACTTCCGACCAGTAATTCAAAAGCGCTTGTGTACCGGCGAGTAGCGGATTGACTTCGTTCGTGTATCCATCGAAGCTTTCCGGTGGCAGCGTAATGTTCTCGGGAAGAAATCGTACGCCTTGTCCGCTCAGTTCAATCAGGATCGGCCGCATGTTCGTTCCGCTGCGGCCATCAAATGGAGTGATTGCAAACTTTGTAGGCGAGTTCGCGACAACTTGTCGAGTGGTTGAGATTTGGCGGTCCGTCTTCGCGAGTTGACCCCGCACTCGTTCCATTCGCGCGGCCAATTCGTTGGCAAGTTGAGCATCCGCAGCCGCTGCAACTTTCGATTGCTGTAGGGACTTCTCGAGTTCTTCGATTTCTCGCTCGATTTGTTTTCTACGGGCTGCAAACTCTGCTGACCTGTCGGAACGACGTGCGAGTTCCGACTGCCAAGCGGTGCGTAGTTGACGAAGTTTTTCGAGCTTTTCTCGGAGTGAGACATTCGGATCCGGCGGATCCGGACGACGGATAAACCATTCGATCGGCGGTGGTGGTGGCAGTTCGCGGGGCGGTTCGACTTCGACTTCCGGCAACGGAACTTCGAACGGCGTCGGTTGCACGTTGCCTAACAATACCGTACCGGGCCAAGGTGGAAGTCCCCGGCGGACGGGTTCCTCGACCGGCGGCGGTTCAACTTCGATTTTCGGCGCAACGACCGCTTGTTGTTCCGCTTCTCGGGCTTGATGAGCCTTGGCAATTGCCTGGGTCCGTATGCGACGCGTCGTGACGATCAGCAAAAAAATCAACGCACCCATTGCGCAGACGAGCACCGCCAGAAACGGAAACAGCGAAACGGATTCGGTGTTGCTTTTTGAGCGGCTCATAAGTCAACCGACCTTCACCGTATTGATCAGGCAATGCCTGACGAGCAAATCTGTGGGGATGTCAGGAGTCGCCTGACCAACGAAATTCGGCACGGTTCGCGGAACCACGGCACACGAATGTTCCAGCCAAAACTAAGCGGCTTTGCGGCTGTCGGTGGAACGCACACGGGCCGTCAACATATGCACGGCACCGTTGAGGCTGTGAATCGTTTCCTCCAGTGCTTCCGTCGTTCGCAACGCTTCGAGATTCTCGGTGAGTCGGTCTTGAAGTCGACTGAGTTCGATTTCTTGCGTGACCACTTGCAACAGCACGTCTTTCTGTTCGCCCAAGGCGTCGACTTGTCGATTCAAATCCAATCGCAACGCATCGACAGCTTGAGCCCCACGTTCAAAGACCTGCTCGTTATGCTGAGCAGTTTGAGCGAACAACTGCGATTGGGATTCTCGGAACTCGGCAACAACTTGTTGCAATTGCTCGGCGACGGTGCGGAACGACTCCAAGAAATCCGTACGGACGCTGCGGAGTTGCTCGTCATGGTCAGCCAACGTTGCGGACATGCCCTGTGCAAGCGATTCATTGAACCGGTTTTGCTGATGTTGAATCGACTCGGTCCAACGATTCCGCATGGCTTCCAACGATTCTTGCCACATCTGTCCCTGCCATGACAACAGTTCCTCGGTTTGCGCGACGATCTTCTCGGACGCGATGTGTTGTGCATCGAGAAACTCGTTCCCGCTGGAGGCGGCAGTCGGAGTACACAACGGTGCCAACCGCCGGTTCCCGATGTCTTCCACCTGAGCCAACACACGCTGTTCGGATTGCTCGACCACGAAGTAACCGAACACCAAAACCAAGGATAATGCCAGCGACAAAGCCGTCGTATCGAACGCCACCGCCAAACCGCCGGTGACAGCACTGAGGGACGTATCGAGTTGCTCCGGAGTTACGTTGGCAATGGCCAACGTAATTCCAATAACTGTCCCCAGGAAACCGATGATCGGTACGGCCCAGCTGATCGTGCGAACCAAACCGTAGCTCTCATGGACACGATCGGCAGATTGGTCGGCCAAATACTTCAAGTGGTCTTCCAAGCCGTGCCCGTTCGGACGGCTGCGGAGGTACTCGGCAACGTCGACCAACCGATTCGCCAAGTGTGTGTGCCGCCAACGACGAGGCAAAAAATCGATCGCGCGTTCCAGTTTCAGACAGGCATCTAGCACGGAACCGGAACCGACGGTGGTGTCTTGCGTAAACGGCCGAGCGGCAATGGCGGCGCGTTCACCGACGAGTCGCAACGACTTGAGGAGCAACGTCGCCATGCCAGTGCAGAACAACGCCATGATCGCGTATTCAAGCGGGTGCCCACACAGGTAGCGTTCCGCCATCTCCCGATAAGCCGGCAAATAGGGAATCGCCTGATAGACGCCAAATGTGAGAGCCGCCCCCCAAACCAACGGTTGATTCATGAGTGTCGAGAACCAACTCGTTTTCCGAAAACGGGCGTAGGGATCGGCATTCGCTGTGGCTCGATCGGAAGTGGTCATACGATTCGCTCCGAGGTAACAACCGGTTCGGTCTCTATCAGGTTGATCGACCGATTTTGTCGGTGAGTTGATTCGAAGCGAATATTCCGATTGAAACGCCGACGAGCCGTGTTTGCAAATTTCCCAAAACGCCTAGAACGACATTCGCGGTCGACTCCTCCGCCACTCTTCGCTGTTATGATCGGCAGCCCGTGTGCGTGAAACATGAGCCGACAGGAGCGAAAAATTCCCTGTGGAGCCGATTCGCGATCTGTGTTAAAGTCCCGCCCGGTCGCTGAATGCGGCCGATTGGGTCGTATTTATTGGATTCGTCCGGTTCACGGAGGAACGGGGCATGCCCGGTTTGCATCAATCGAGTCGTTCGCGGTCGTTGGCTTCGGTCGCCATTTGGGTCACAGCTTTTGTGGTGATGGTGTTCATCGCTGCATGGCAGTTCAAGTGGTTACCCACAAGCGAGGTCGAACTAGGAGATTCCGGCCCAAAACCGGGATTTGAGTCCACCGCTAGTACCGAAGACGGTTCTCACCCTCAGCATCTTGACGCACTTAACTTGGCCGACGAACACGCCTTATTCGCGTTACAGCAAGAACCAGAAATCCCGACGGATCAGGTCGTGGACACCGCGATGATTCCCGCACGGCCAAATGCCGACTCGGAACCGCCCCCGTTCGCGCGAACCATGCCGGTCACACCCGAGGAACCTCGTAAGTTCGCTCATGTGGAGGATTTCCAGCCAATTTCATCCAGCGAACCACCAATTCGTACAGTTTCCACCGAAGAACCTCAGTCACCATTTCCACCTCCGGTTCAGCCAGGAAACACAGTCACGAACAAACCACCAGCGACTTTGCCTGTCGCGATGCCACCGGGTTTCGAAGCTGCCCAACCAATCCTGACTCGAGTCGATGAATTGCTCGCTAACGGCGGGCCGCAGGAAATTATTGCGGCTCACAAAGAACTTTCGAAACTCTATTGGGACCATCCCGAATGGCGTGATGCGTTGCAAACGCGAATCGATCGCACCTCGCAAACCATCTACTTCCAACCTCAACCACACTTCATGAAGGCGTATGAAGTACAGACGGGCGACAATCTCGGCGAGATCGCCAAGCTCTACAGTGTGCCTTGGTCCTATTTGGCTGACTTGAATCAAACGGACCCTCGTCGCATTCGTCCCGGTCAACGATTGAAAGTCATTAAGGGTCCGTTCGGAGCCGTCGTCGACTTGAATCGCTCCGAATTGACGATCGAACATCACGGTTTCGTCGTGAAGCGTTACCGCGTGGGCATCGGAAAAGATCACTCGACCCCAGTCGGGGAATTTACCGTCCAGAACAAATTGGAGAACCCCACCTATTACGGTCCCAACGGCTTGGTCATCGATCAAAACGATCCCAAAAATCCGCTGGGTGAATATTGGATCGACTTAGGCGACTCCTACGGGATTCACGGCACCATTGATCCGAATTCGATCGGGCACGCGGAGTCTGCGGGCTGCGTGCGTCTGGGAGATGAATCGATCCGGGAAGTGTTTGCGTTCTTGTCTGTTGGCTCGAAAGTCATCATCCGTCGCTAACGCTATACAGTTCCGTTTGTTCTCATCAATCAACGAAAAACCGCCGGTCTGAAAAGACCGGCGGTTGATTTGTTTGGTAGGTGATTCGACGGCTTAGCGGAATCGAAACTCCAAGCCCACGGACAGACCTTCGAGGTGCATGTCCTCTTCCTTCTTGTCCAAACGAATGTCAGCTACCGGGGAATTCGTGTTCAAGTTGTAGCGAATGTTGTCGACCGGCCGGGTGACGTTCGGCAGGTACATGAAGTTGTATCCGCCCATCAGTGTGATGTTGTGCGTGATATCGAACTTGCCGTACAGACCGACTTCAAACAGGCTCGAGAACTTCAGGTCGTCTTCTTCGTCGAACACACTTGGATCGCCGGGGAAGCGAACATTCGAGTTCCCGACCGATGCTTCGTAGCTGTTGAAACCAACCATCATGCGGGGTTCCGCACCGAAGGTGAACTTCCAGACTTCAGCCTCAAAGCGGAAACCAACCTGAGGACCGAACAGAGTGTTCTCGGTGTTGGAATCGATTTGCACCGTTCGCTGACCACCGATGCTCGTCAAACCGGCTTGACCGAATTGCTCTTCGATATTGAAGATCCGAGCACCGATCATGGGATAGAAGTACAAACCTGTATTATTGGGAGACCAATCCCCGAACCATTTCCCCTCAAACCCCCAAGACTCGCTAGTGAACTTAGCTCGATAGGCTTGATCGAAAATCAAAGCGGTTCCATTGCCGTCGGTGGAAAACAAGTCACCGTCAACCGCGTCGATGATGGCATCTTCCGGGTCGACAAGTTGCCCATTCACAGTGATCGGGATGATGGTGTAAACCGCGTTGTTTTCCAGCTGCGGAAAGTCTCCCGGAACAGATGCGACTAGTGACGCATTCGGCCCGATGCCGGCAAACACCGTGCTGGGAGTGTATCGAGGTCCGGCGACCCGGTCGTCGACACGAGGAATGTTCATGTAAGCGAACTCGACCATTCCCTCACGCAACGGTAGAGCAAGTGTGAGCCGAAAACCGTTCGAGTCTTCGAGATTGAGCGGTTGTGTCGTCGGAGCGGCAACGGGTTGCAGATCGGTCACGGTCACCGTCGCGATTTGCTGTCCACCGGCGACAATCGGGACTTGACCAAAAGTATTAACGTCATTCACCAAACGGACGTCGCGGTTCTCAAAACCTTGAGCACCAATGACTTTGCTGCCGAAGGTGTCGATTTGATAGTTCAACCACTCGACCCGAACTTCCGAGTTCGGCAACACTTTCTTGGTGAAGATGGACCAGAACGAAGGTGCTGGCCACCACTCTCCCGGAGGTGCCAACGTGTAGGTTGGGTCTGGCATGACCGGTCCGCCGGGATAGCCGCCATCGGGAGCGAATTGACTTGCGTCGAATTCCTCGCCGGACGCATCGGTCGAAACCGAAGCGGTTCCCATCGAAGGAGGCATCGCAGGATTGTAAACTCCTCCCTGAGCCATCAGGTCCGGAGCAAACACGGCTGCCGGCAGAAACAGGCACAGTCCGAGGAGAACGCATCTAGTGGTGCGGGCAGGCATGCGGTTTCTTCCTGGTCAGAACGGGAGCGGTTCCTGAACATGGTTCAGATTGGGTCGCTCCGATTATGCGAATCTTTAGAGGCACACGGATCGTACGGAATGAACCGTATGCATCAGGAATATCGGACAATCACACGCATTTCCCACACGTCAACCAATTGGAGATACAACCGAATCAGCCCGTTCACGCGTCATGGGCCGTTGGCTTTGTCTAAACTACCTGATTTGACAGAAATCACCGCAAACGGGGCTAGTGTTTCAGCTCCAGCGTTCGCGTGTGGCTCGCACGAATGAAGCAACTCGTTCCTGATCAACAGGTTGGTGCACATGTCCCTCGTGCTTGAAACTCGTTCCGACAATGAATCCGCTAATGCCCGATGGCATTGTCGAAAGTGATTCCATCGTCACGCCGCTGCCGACGAGGATCGGCAGACCGTCGGCGATCTGCAGGGCATCGCTAATTTGCTGCGGAGATGTCTCTGAACCTGTGCCCGAGCCGGAAACAATGACCGCATCCGCGCCGCCACGATGCATCAGGTCGGCTAGCTCGTCCTGAAACGGACGCACTGCGAGTGCAGCCGAATGCTTAACGTCGACATCTGCCAGAATTTGGATTTCGTTGGCCCGCAGTTCCAGACGCAGTCTTAATAAATCATGGGCAATTCCCTGAATCAAACCCTGATCGGTTACACGGGCACCTGTAAGGACATTCACACGAATAAACGACGCTCCCGTCGCGACAGCAACGGCCAAAGCCGATTCTCCATCGTTTCGCAACACATTGACACCCAACGGAACGTCAATCGCCAGACGAATTTGCCGCACCGCCACCGACATTGCTGCCACGGTGATCGCGGGAACACGCCCCGGATAGAACGGCACATCGCCGAAATTCTCAATCATCACGGCATCGACGCCCCCGGCCGCAAGTGCGATGGCATCGGTCACGGCGGAGTCGATGACTGCCTGAAAATCACTATCAAACTGCGGCGTCCCTGGCAACGGACGCAAATGCACCATGCCAATAATCTGAGGAGATTTCGGAGCGTCTAGATTGAGCAAGAGTTTCGACATACCAGCGTTTCTTTTAAAAGCGATGATTTGCAGGGATATTGTAACGCAAGATAATTCCAAGCAGCAGCGTCCGAACATTCGCCCGATGACAGCGTGTGAAACCGGCTCACATTCGACTTGAGCCATCTTCAGGTTCTCGCTATCTTTCCGCTCGCTCGACGACTGGGGGGCCGGATCGGCGAGCGAACTGGAACATGGAGGTTCCACCATGGGACAACGGACCGCATCTCGGTCATTCGTCCCAGAACGTCATGATGAAGGTGTTATTTGTGATTTCAGAATCGCAAGCAATCGCTCCGTCCCCGGAATGTCTCCCGCTGCCGACCGACAGCCGAAAACGACTTCTCGTCGTGGACGGGCAGTCTGAAACGGCAGAAGTCCTGCGAGCCATTTTTGAGCCACGTGGACTGGAAATTGACCGCGTCAAAGCCGATACGAACCGACACACCGACGCGGAACAGAACGCGAATGTGGTTGTGCTACATGAAGCGTCCAACTCTCGCACAACGTCGGAGTCTGGCACGTCCGATGTGCCGCGGGTGATTATCGGCCGAATGGAACGAACTCGCAGCTCGCGAAACGTTTCCGCCACCGACGCCCCCCCCACTTCCGAACGTTATCTGGCCGAACCATTTCACTATGGCGAACTGATTCAAGCCATTGAAGACTTGCTGGCGGATGACAGTTCCCAGCAAAATCGGGCGGCCTAAGACCGAATTTCGATTTGTCGACTCCGGCAGAAATCGCCGCCAAATCTGTATTTTTTCATTGCATGCGCTGCAGTCAGCGGACCAGCTTGGTACATTAGGCAGATCATCATAGCCTCGAGATTGTTGACGGATCGCACGATTATTGTTTAGTTCCCATGCGTTGGGCCAGCATGGATTCCGATCACGTCATGATGATTCCTAACACCAAAGATTCGCGAACGACACCGTGCAAACTCGGTTTGCCCATGTCTGACGCAACGTACCGAGGGACCGTGTCGTGACCAAAGCGACATTGCTGGTTGTCCAAGGAGTTGACCAGGGGGCTCGATTCGAGATTGGTTTAGAGCCAATCGTGGTTGGTCGGGGCACCCGCAGTGGAATCCGTATTCTCGATACGGAGGTTTCGCGATCGCACGCCATGTTTCGCTACGATGGCGAGAAATGTACCCTGGAAGACATGGGCAGTTCCAACGGAACGCTCGTCAATGGCATTCCCATCCGTAAGAAAGTCTTGCGAAACGGCGACCGCGTCCAAATCGGACGAACGCAACTCGCATTTCAAGATACCACCGCTGACGAGAGTGCCTTCAAGGTCGATTTGCGTGCAGAGTTAGAACCGCAGTCGAGCATTGTAACCGAACTCGAGCAGAACGCCGGCGACACATTGCTTCGCCAAGCTCGTGGCTCGGATAGCCGATCGGTCGCACGATCCCTCCAGAATTTGCGAACGCTCTACCGCATCAGCGAGGAAGCCGTCCAGTCCTCGATGTCACTCGGGCAGTTACTGCGTCGAATGCTCGATCTGACATTGGAAGCAGTCGGTGCCGATCGCGGTTGTATCCTCTTGGATTCCCCCACGGAGGACGGCAAACTCGTTCCACAGGCATTGAGCTATCGTTCGGAGTCTGGCGATCCGAGTCGCATGCCGGTCTCCCGCAGCATCGTCGATTATGTGCTGCGTAAAGGGCAAAGTGTTCGCACGTCCGATGCCCGTCGCGACCGTCGATTTCCGCGAGGGGAAAGTATCGTTCGGGCGGGGATTCGGGAAGCGATGTGCGTGCCGGTTCCCGGACATCATGTCACCCACGGAGTCGTGTACGTCGATATCACGTCCACCGACAATCATGTGCTCAGTGATGATGGTGGCGATCAGTTTTCCGAAGACCAACTCCGCTTGTTGGCAGCGGTTGGGCGTCAAGTCGCGTTGACCGTGGAGAACAATCGGTATCAGACCGCCTTATTGAAGGCGGAGCGGCTCGGAGCGATGGGCCAAACCATCGCGATGCTGAGCCATCACATCAAAAATATTCTGCAAGGCGTGCGTGGTGGCAGTTACTTGATCGATACCGGGTTGAACGATCACAACGAAGACCTGGTTCGTAAAGGCTGGGGAATTGTCGAGAAGAATCAAAACAAGATCTACCACCTCGTGATGGACATGTTGACGTTCAGCAAGGATCGTCAACCGGCGTTAGAGTTAGCGAACCTGAACGAGACCGTGGGTGACGTGATCGAGTTGATGCAGGCTCGTGCCGACGAGTGTGGTGTGAAGTTCGATATTCATCTGGACGAAAACCTTCCACCCGCGATGTTCGATTCCGAGGGAATTCATCGCGCGGTACTGAATATCGTTATCAATGCGATCGACGCGGTGGAAGATCGCCCCGGTGCAGCGATTCGCATTCAAACGGGTTACGATCCCGATAGCGAGTCGGTATTCGTCGCCATTGCCGACAACGGTCCGGGCATCCCCGAAGAGCAACTCGACAAAATCTTTCAGCTGTTCGAGTCGACCAAAGGCGCACGTGGAACGGGGCTGGGATTGGCCGTATCCCAGAAAATTCTCCGCGAGCATGGTGGCGAAATCACCGTGCAGAGCAAACCCAACGAAGGCTGCCAATTCGTTCTGGCTTGGCCACGATTGGATGACGAAGACCGTAGCGAAGACGGTCGCACCACCATCGGCTAGACAGCTCACAGACTGTCTTCCCTCTCTGCTTGATCGATGTGTCTTGGCGTACGCACAGCGACATGTTCACAATTAGAACAGGTGTGACCCGCAAATTGGGAGACGCCATCGATGAATTCACTGATCCATAGATCGGGCGTCGCCGATCAGTGTTGACCCACCCCAGTAAGCAGCGTAAAGTTTGTTATCCACGATTTTTTCGCAAAGCGTTAATAAAAAATTCACAAAACGCATTCTGGGGATGCGATGAATTGAAGGGTTGACGATATGAGCCGATTTAATCTGGCGGCATTCGCTCTTTTCGGACTCGTTTGGGCAGGCTACTGGACATGGTCGAGTGGTTATAAAGCCGGCTACGACGACGGTAACGAGGAAGCCTGGACGACTGCCCGAGCCGCATTGAGTCCACACGAGTCGGACGGAATCAGCCTCGTCTCGATCGAGCCGAGACCTGCTCAAACCGAAACTCGAACCGCCCAGACCGAGTTGGTGACCGAAGAATCGTTCTAGCTGAAACTGTAGCAGCGCTCGATCGCCTGTGCCGTTTCCTCGCTTTCGGCGGGTTTCGTGTGGTGTTCTTCACTCTCTGGCAGATTGAAGAAGGCGATCCCCAGTATCACATAGACTGCGAGCAACAGCAGCCCTTCAAACCAGTTCGATCGCCCATCGAACGCCACCAATGCGACCACCAAAACAGACAAGGTGACCGCGACCACTTCCAACGGTGCGAAGATTAAGTTCAACGCCGGGAAGCCTGGCAAATAACTGACGAGCACCAACACCGGTGCGACGAACAACGCGATTTGCAACGAAGAGCCGATCGCGATCTGCACCGCTAAGTCCATGCGGTTCTTCATGGCCATCAGAATTGCGGACGAGTGCTCTGCCGCATTCCCGACGATTGCAATCACGATCACGCCGACAAAAAGTTCGGTCCAACCAAATGCTTCGCGGGCTTCTTCGATTGCTCCAATCATCGCCTCGCTAACAATCGCGACGGCAATCGTTGATACCAGCAGAACGGTCACTGCAACCGACTGCGGCCAATGTTCGTCGGCTTCATGAGGGATGGCAGGATTCGAGGTATCTTCGTCCGAAGGCATATCATTCGACGAATGGCTGCCCGGCGAATAAAGGTGCTTATGCGTCTTCAGGCTGAACACCAAATTCAACCCGTAAACGACGAACAGCACGATCGCAATTTCCAAACTGAGATCTCGCTCTAAGGCAGTGAGATGTTCGGTGCCCTGCCCGACAAGAATTCCGTGAAACACAGCCGGAACGATCAGTCCGATGGCGGCCAGAACAAGTAATGTCGCCGACATCCCCGCCGCGGTCGCGTTGAACTTTTGCCGGTTGTATTTCAAACCGCCTGCGAAAAGACTTGCTCCCAAAACCAAGAGAATGTTGCCAAGAATACTCCCGGTCAGTGAGGCACGCACGACTTCAATCTTACCGGCACGCAGCGCAATGACGGCAATGATTAGCTCAGCGGCGTTGCCGAAAGAGGCGTTCATCAGACCGCCGATTCCCGGCCCGAACCGCTCGGCGAGCATCTCCGTGCTCTTCCCCATCAATCCGGCAAGCGGAATGATGCCAAGTGCTGCAGTCACAAACACCCACGTTCCGGACCCGCCCGTCCAATGCATAATCAGAGAGATCGGAACGAAAATCAGCATCACGTTCAGCCAACCGACGCGTTTCAGCCAGTCCATGTTGCACTCACGAATCGTGGTTTCAATGGTCTATCATTCCAAGCACGTATGACACGACGTTGCGTGTCTGCATCCATCGAAGTTCTTGCCTCATACCATCTTTAGACGCCCAGGCTAATGATGACGCAGGCCGATGTCTATCGTGGTGGAGAACTTCGAACGATCTCAGTGGGCGCAAAAAAAGAACTCGGCTTCCGGTCGAAACCGAAAGCCGAGCCTTTGTGTGTCTCGTATCAAGATCGAGATGTCTTCGTACCCATTTCCCTGGTCAAGCCAGCAGGAAAAACGCGGGAACGGAAACAAAAGGAGACGATCAGGATCCGAGTGAGTGGTGGCTGCCGAACGGCAACCCGCCGGTTACCGGCGTTCAAGCGGCGCCACCTCCAGGTTGGCTACTACAATCACAAGTCACTCGATCACCTCCTTTCTATGAAGACACCCCGTTTCGATCAGCTCGCCATGTCCGATCACATCACGGGCGATAGTCCCGCGTGCTGCGTTCGCACGCCCAACACAAGCATGATTACAAATCTCACGGCAGGGGCAAGAGGAATTTGAGAATCGATTCGTATTTTTTTTGAGAATGCGTTCCAGACGAATCGATTCGAACGGAAAGGCCAATTCACGTTTTACAAAACGGTTAACCCGGTTCACTCGCCGAACGTGGAACGATCTTTTAGGATGTTTCCGTGCTCAGGTCTGACACGTTCTGAGCAATTCCTGTTTTGCCATCGCCGTCGGGAAGGATTGACCGTGGCTGTTTCTCATTATGTTCCTTTGTTGATTGTGTTAGCTGGGCTTATGACCGATCACCCGTTATCCGCGCAGTCGTTCGATTACCCCAAGACCCAAAAAGTCGATCAGACGGATGACTATCACGGCATGAGTGTTGCCGACCCTTACCGTTGGTTGGAAGACGACGTCCGCACCTCGGATGATGTCCATAAGTGGGTCGAGGAACAGAACAAAATTGCATTCGGTTATCTCAAGGCGATCCCCGAACGCGACGCGATCGAAGAGCGACTGACAACGCTTTGGAACTACGAAAAATACTCTGCGCCATTCAAACGTGGCGGTCGGTATTACTATTTCAAAAACGACGGTCTGCAGAACCAAGATGTGCTTTATCAGCAGGACTCGCTTGATGGCGAGGCAACGGTTCTGATCGATCCAAATGAGTGGTCCGAAGACGGCACCGTGGCACTCGCGGGTTTGGCGTTCAGCGACGATGGCCGCTTCCTCGCCTACGGCATACAAGAAGCCGGGAGCGATTGGCGGACCTGGCGGGTGATGGAGATCGCCTCCAAATCCGTGTTGGACGAGAAGATCGAATGGGTGAAGTTCAGCAGTGCAACTTGGACCCGCGATTCCAAAGGTTTTTTCTATGGGCGTTTCGATGCCCCCGAAGAAGGGGAAGCATTTCAATCGCTTAATTTGAACCAAAAGATTTACTATCACCGCATCGGCACATCACAAGACCAAGATGTGCTGGTATACCATCGACCCGATGAACCAACCTGGGGCTTTGGTACATCAGTGACGGAAGACGGCCGGTACTTGGTGCTCACCGTTTGGAAGGGGACTGACGATCGGTATCGCATTCTCTATCGTGACCTGACCGAACCTTATGCAGCACCGGTGGACTTGATCGACAACTTCGAGCAGGAATTCAGTTTTGTCGGCAACGACGGCGAAGTGTTCTACTTCGTCACCGACTGGGAAGCCCCACTCAAGCGGTTGATCGCGATCGATATCCGTAAGCCGTCGCGTGAGAATTGGCAGGTCATCATTCCCGAATCCGAAAATGCGCTCGACGATGTGAACTTCGTGGGCAACATGTTTGTGGCTAGTTATTTGGAAGACGCAAGAACGGCTGTCAAAATCTACGACATGCAAGGCGAACACGTCCGCGATGTCGCCTTTCCGGGGATCGGAACCGCACGTGGTTTCAGCGGTCGACGAGGGCACACCGAGACGTTTTATTCGTTCTCCAGCTTTGCGACTCCGCCGAGTACCTACCGCTATGATTTGATTACCGGAAAGAGTACGAAACTACGGCAGGCGGACGTTGATTTCGATCCCGAACAGTTCGAGGTCAAGCAAGTCTTCTACAAGAGCAAAGACGGCACAAAAGTCCCGATGTTCCTCGCTTACAAGAAAGGCCTGAAACTCGACGGTAACAATCCGACCCTGTTGTACGGTTATGGCGGGTTTTCGATTTCACTCACGCCGAGTTTTTCTATCAGCCGATTGGCGTGGATGGAAATGGGCGGCATGTTCGCGATGGCGAATCTGCGTGGCGGCGGCGAGTACGGCGAGGACTGGCATAAAGCCGGCACAAAACTGACCAAGCAAAACGTCTTCGACGACTTCATCGCCGCGAGTGAATGGCTCATCGACAACAACTACACAACATCGTCGAAGCTGGCGATTCAAGGCGGATCAAACGGTGGGTTGCTCGTCGGAGCGGCTATCACCCAACGCCCGGACCTCTTCGGCGCAGCACTCCCCGCGGTCGGCGTGATGGACATGTTGCGGTTCCACAAATTCACAGCGGGTCGGTTTTGGGTCGACGATTACGGCTCCGCGGATGATCCCGAGGAATTTCAGGCGTTATACAAGTATTCGCCGTATCACAATTTGAAACCGGGAACTGAGTATCCGCCGACACTCATCACCACTGCCGACACCGACGACCGCGTCGTGCCCGGTCACAGTTTCAAATTCGCTGCCCGATTGCAGGAATACCACAAAGGCGACTCGCCGGTGTTGATCCGCATCGAAACGAAAGCTGGTCACGGTTCAGGCAAACCGACATCGAAAATCATCGAGGAGATTGCTGACCAGTGGGCGTTTCTGGTGAAGAATCTCGGGATGGATTTGAAGTAACGAATTACTTGAGCGAGTGATTGAGGTTCCCCAATCGGCCCTTGATGCGTTGTAGGAATTGTCGTTGATCGCTGAGTGAGTCGCCGTCGTGGTTGCCGGTCATCTCGCCCATGATCAACGACCCCACCATCCCGGCTTCGGGAGCCGCATGGGGACCAAGTTCCGCTTGTTGTTGTTCCACGGTCTCGAGTGCCGCCTCAAGTTCGGGATCGATCGAAACGCCATTTGTGGATTGCTCGCTCAACGTCTGCCGAATCTGAGGCACGATCGGAGTCCCGGCGGATTTCGGCGTCACCGGACGCGTCACAGGTTGTGTTGCTGTTTTCTGATCTTCACGGGTCGATGTGTTAAACGCGAATGCCAGGCCTCCCGCGGCGATCATGACCATTAAGCCCACCGCGATCGCCGAGACGACCGGATATTGGTTCCATATTTCGAGAGCAAAATTCGAATTCGGTTCCGGGGCGACAGTCGGGATCGGAATGGAAACCCGATCTTCTTCGAGATATTCCGTCAATGCGTCGGCCAAGTCCCGTGCGGACGCGAAACGATGGTCCGGGTCTTTCGCCAAGCAACAGATGCAAATGGCTTCCAAATCCTCGGGAATGGAATCATCGATCGTGCGTGGCAATGGTGGTTCGGCACTCACAACCTGGTAGAGCAACGCTTGCATTGAGCCGCGAAACGGCCGTTCGCCGGTCAACATTTCGAAGAGCATCGTGCCCAACGCATAAATGTCGGTGCGGGCATCCGCTTGGTGTGACTGACCGGAAGCCTGTTCCGGAGCCATGTACGCCGGCGTTCCCATGACGACACCAGCCGCCGTCATCGACGTTTCGCCGTACTCGCGTTTCGCCAGACCGAAATCGGCAATGTGCGGTTGCATGTCTTCATCGAGCAAAATATTCGCTGGTTTCAAATCGCGGTGAATGACTCCGCGTTGGTGGGCATGATGGAGCGCATCCGCCAACGTTCGGCATAACTCCGCCGCTTCCCGATGCGAAGGACGATGATTTTCGAGCCAATCATCCATCGGCTGCCCGGCAATGAAATCTGTCGCAATGTAAACCGAACCATCGCATTGGCCGACCTCATAGACGCCAACAATGTTCGGGTGTCGCAGTTGGGCTGCAGCACGGGCTTCTTTGAGAAACTGCGTGGTTTCTTTTTCCGTCAATTGCCCATTGCGAGGCAATTTAATTGCCACCATCCGGTCAAGTTTCAAATCGCGGGCCTGATAGACACAGCCAAACCCACCCTCACCCAAAAGTTTTTCCAGCCGAAAATGCCCGAGTCGATCCGATTCTGGCAGAACGGATTGCGGTGCGGGATTGAAACAAGTGGCAGCCCCCTTGCCGGCACTCGTCAGGGACGGATCAAAACCGATGTCGTCCGAAAGACTGACTGCGATCGTTTCAGGACCGGACTGCTCGACCGAGTGAACCACTGTATGCCCGCAGTTATTGCAAGTTGTCGAGGCTTCCGTGGGAAGTTCGAGATCGAACTCATTTTGGCAACTCGGACACCGCCGCTGCACGGATTGGTCACTTTCGACAAGCATTTCAGGACTCACATCGAACAAGAACGTGGCTTATTACATCGCTGATGTCATATTGATGGGATCTCCGGAACCGTCAGGGATGGGAAAACTGGTTGCGAGTGGCAACTCGGGCAAAGCGGAGCGGCGATGTGTCCAACAACTCCGAAAATACGCGTTAGTACGCTTCGGTGCATTCGAGCATCATGTGGCTTCGATTGGCTTCTTTGGTCGAACAATTGTGGCAACCACAAGCCCGACGAGGAACCAACCGACGACGACATCGACCACAAACATAACAGTGTAATAGAGATCGAAGTGCATCCAAATGTGATAGGTCATATGCCCCATGAGTCCCAGGAACACGCCCAGCCCCGTCACAAAACCGACTCGTGCAAAGTAGGTTCGGTAACAACGTGCGTCACTCGCACACGCAAGCAGAGTCGCGGCTAGAAGAACGCCGAGGAAATCAACGACGAACCCGGTCAGCATGACGGACATCATCATCGGATCGAGTCCACTTTTGTGATAGTAAATCGCAAAGATCGGCCCCTCTTGATGGCGTTTCATGAACTCGGAGTCCGGATCTGCCATTTCCTCGTTGGTCCCGAAGGGGACGATGTAAACGCCCGAGTCCACATTTTGCTGAACCAGGACATCACGGACAGCAGCCTCGTTTGGCAGAGAGGAAATAGTCGGACCATGAATCGGGAGCATCATCCACGCCAACATTTGCCAAATAAAATATACAATTGCACCGGCAAGAGCACTCAACAGAACTCGCATCATGGTATTTACCCCCGTTCGTTCCCGTGATTCATCCCGACAATCTTACCGTATTTCGAGCAGGCACGTCAGAATTTTGACCGAGTTAGATGGATCGTCAGCAAAACCGACGTCACGCACGTAAAACGTGATTCCTCGTCGTGCCATAACCTGCTCCGGTTCAAGTCCGATTGACGTCCAGACCGGCGTTCAGTATTCTAGAACATGAATGATTCCAAATGTCTGGCGAGGTATCGCCGCCTTTTTCGTAAATTTGAAGGACACTGTGAGTACTGCTAAACAACCGCGAACGAATCGCTCCCCAAAACGGCGTTCGGCTCGGAAGCCACCGCAAACTGGATTCGCTGAATTGGGGCTGAGCAAGCCGATGCTCAAAACGTTAGAGAAAATTGGCTACAAAGAACCGAGCCCCGTCCAGAAAGCCGTGATTCCCATCGCATTGACCGGTGCGGATTGTACCGGCCAAGCCCGAACCGGAACTGGAAAAACTGCCGCCTTCGCAATCCCGATCTTGGAACAGATTGATTTCGAATTCAAAGGCGTCCAGGCGATTGTGTTGGCTCCCACGCGGGAACTCAGCGAGCAAGTTGCTGAGGAGTTCCGAAAATTCGCTCAGGAATTCGACTGCGAAGTCGTGACCGTGGTGGGCGGACGTTCGATGGGGCCGCAAATTAGTGCGATCCAACGGGGTGCACAAGTCGTTGTTGGTACGCCCGGCCGAGTCATCGACTTGATGCGGCGAGGCAATCTGAAGCTCGGCGATATCGAATTCGTCGTGCTTGACGAAGCCGACCGTATGCTGGACATCGGTTTTCGACCCGACATCGAAAAGATCCTTCGGCAATGTCCGACGGATCGGCAAACGCTGTTGCTCTCTGCGACGATGCCACCATCGGTCGAGCGATTAGCTCACCGGTATATGCAAGATCCGCAGCGTGTGGATCTCTCGCAGGACGGGATTTCCGCGTCCGAAACCATCGAGCAATTTTATGCCACGGTGGACGAAGAACGCAAACTCGGTTTCCTCGTCAGGCTGTTGCTTAAAGAACGGCCGCAACAAGCGATCGTCTTCGCCCGCACAAAACGGGGCACCGAACGCATCTATAAACACTTCGCCGATAAACTTCCCGGCGTTGCCATGATGACCGGTGACTTGCAGCAGTCGAAACGTGATCGTGTGATGAAGAAGTTCCGTGATGGAAGCGTGCGGTTGTTGATTGCTACCGACGTCGTTGGTCGTGGCATCGACATCAGCGGCATTTCACATATCGTGAACTACGACATCCCCGAGTATCACGACGACTATGTGCACCGCATTGGCCGTACGGGTCGGTTGTCGTCTTCGGAACGCGGTCGGGCGATTACACTCGTCACCCGTGAACAAGGCGGACAGCTCACGAGTATCGAAGTCCGGGTGAATCAACTCCTCAACGAGTATAAACTCCCTGACTACGACGCCTTCCAATCACGGGCACCGCGGCCGAAGGTCAACGACACACTCAACGATCGTGGAAAAGCTTGGTCGATTGACTAAGTATTCGACGAAAAGTACGACGCAAAGAAAAAGCCCCGCGAGTTCGAAACGCGGGGCTGAGTCATTGGTACTGATGTCATTTCGGGATGCACCGAGTCTGCCAGTGTCCAGCAGAGCCGTTGACATTCCCGGTTTCCTCCGGAATGGTTTACGCTTCTTCACGGAACTCTTGGATTTGTTGCGAGGAGTTGTCCAACAATTCGGCTCCATCGCCTTGGAAGAAGTCGTTCAGGGAAATCATCGCTGGTCCGAGGAGGAACAAGAACACCGCTGGCATCAAGCACAACACTGTCGGGAATAGCAGTTTGAATGTCGCTTGGTTTGCTTTTTCGTCGGCTCGTTGCCGAAGTGTTTCCCGCATGTTATCGCTGTAATCTGTGAGTGCCGCCGACACGCTGCTCCCCATGCGTTCGGTTTGAATCAGTAGCGTGGCGAACGAGTGCACTTCGGGCAGGTCGACACGATCCGCAAAGTTACGCAGTGCCTGTTCCAAAGAACCCAAGTGAGCTTGCTCCACCAAGATCTGCAACTCACGCGACAACGCTGGATACACCGGGCGAATCTCTTGACTGATTCGTTTGAGAGCCGTTGTCACGGTCATGCCCTGACTCACACACATGTTGAGCATGTCGAGCATATCCGGCATACCGCGGGCGATTTCACTCATGCGGTCACGGGCTTGACCACGAATAACCAAACGCGGAAGTGCCCACCCCATTAACGGCAACACGAGCATCAGTGCAATCGCGAAGACTTCCAGTTGCGTGGGCAGCACAATCAGCAAGATGCCGATGCCGATCAACGGCAACATGATCCCTAAATAACGAAGCGCAGCCAAATTGTCGTAGGCATGCGGATTGTATTGCCCGGCGTTGAGCAACTCGCGTTTGATGACTTTCTTCTTCGCTTCGCTCTCCGGCAACATCGCGGCCAGCACCGGTGTCACCGGGCCGAGCATGTAGTCGGATTGATCCGAAGTCGGAACGTCACCCGCTTCGAGTTTCGGCAGCGGATTTTCGCTGCGATCACGTCGGGCACTGCCGAAACCGTCACGGAACAAATGACGTTCGTTCCACGTCACCGGTCCTGCGGGTTTGTAAGTGATGTCTGCGTCGTCGAACTGAATCGCCTCGGCCGGCACTTCTGCATCGGCGCTCGCCGATTCCGCCCGTTGTTTCCGTTTGCGAAACATACGTGCGAGCAAAAGGACGATCGCCAGTCCGAGAACGGTATAAAAGGCGATTAACATCCAGGGAGGTAACATAGGAAGTCCCTTTGTAGGCGATATTCAAATCTCGCAAGAAGTTGCGATCAGTTTTCTAAGTAGCCTGTAGCGAAGCAGAACACGCGATTTCATCGTTGTGTCGTTGCAACGGAGCGTCTCGACGCCCCTCCGTCTAAGTTCGTTTGCTCGATTGGAGGATTCGGATCACCCAAACCGTGCCAATGACTTGCAAGACAATCGCGGCCAAGGTCATCCACCAACCCCAACCCGAGGCCATCAGGTTATTGAGGTACTCCGAGTCGCGGATGACGAAGAACATCAAAATTGCCGGCGGTAGAATCAGCATCAGCATCGCGGTTGCCCGACTTGCTGATGTGGCGGTCTTTAGTCGGCCCAGGAATGTAATGCGGTCACGAATGGTGGCCTGTAATCGTTCGAGCACGGTAATCAAGTCGCCACCAGTCTGGTGATGCACGGAAAGTGCGGTCACCAACACGTTCAGACTCACCACGCCAGTACGTTCCGGCAAAGGTTGAATCGCTTTCGGAAGCGAAACCCCCATCCGCATGCGGCGATCACACAAACGCATCTCCGCTCCAAGCGGCGCGGGGGTGTCGTCGGCCACGATTTCGATGCACTGTTCCAAACTCCGCCCCGTTCGAGCCGCCCGTGCCAATTCGCCAATCATCTCTGGCATTTGCCGAAGAATCTGCGATTGACGACGACTGCGAACGAACATCGCAACCAAGATCGGCAGCACGAAGCCAACAGCCGCAGCGAATGCGGTCGTCAACACGTTCTCCTGAAAGACGAACATTGCTCCCCCCAAAGCCAACCCGGAAAGGCCGCACAAGGCGAGCAGCATCATCGGAGACATTTCCAGTCCCGATTGAACCGTCAGTCGTTCGAACCAGCCATTGACCCGATCACTCGTGGTGTGACTGTCGCTCACGGAGTACGTCACATCTTCCCGCACAATGTCGGCGAAGCCGGGTTGCGGAATGATCGGCGGATAATGAATTGTTTCAGTCGCCATGCGTGGCTCCTTGGGCGATCATGTTTTGGGGAAAGATCGTGAGGTTTCCGTATATTTGTTTTCGTCGGGAATCACTCGACGCCGTCGCCGAAGTCCGACTCGATCACCGATTCATCATGGGAGTCGTCGTCGAGGCTAGTAGCTGACTCATTGCGAAGTTCACGTGGGGCAAACATTTCCGGCGGCAACTCGATACCGGCGGCGTGCAGACGTCGCAGGCAATCGGGTTCGTAACCGGTCGCGTAAAACGCTCCCTGTGCCCGGCCGTTCTCGTCGTAACCAGCCATGCGGTAGACGAAAATGTCTTCGATGTTGTAGATGCCGTCGCGGGACTTCGCGAGTTCCGAAATCCGCATGACCTTCCGTTCCCCGGACGCAAGTCGCGTGATATGCACGAGAATCTGAATGGCGGATGCGATGTACTGACGAGCCACGTTCGTGGGCAATTCCACCCCCGACAACGCGATCATCAATTCGAGTCGGTCGAGTGCGTCACGGGTGTCGTTTGCGTGAACGGTGCTCATCGAACCGTCGTGACCGGTGTTCATCGCTTGCAGCAAATCCAACACCTCACCTCCACGTGCTTCCCCCACGATAATGCGATCGGGTCGCATCCGCAGGCTGTTCTTGAGCAGTTCCCGCTGATCGATTTCGCCACGTCCTTCGACGTTCGCCGGTCGCATTTCGAGTGCGACGACGTCGGGTTGTTGTAACTGAAGTTCGGCGGTTTGCTCGATGGTGATAACCCGTTCGGTCACGGGAACGAAACGGCTCAGGTTGTTGAGCAGCGTCGTTTTCCCGGCCCCGGTACCACCACTGATCAGCACATTCAGTCGGCCTTTGACAGTTGCCGAGAGGAAGTCCGCCATTTCCTGGGCGAGTGAATTTTTCTCGACCATGTCTTCGAACAGAATGCCGCGACTGGCGAAGCGACGAATCGAAACCGTCGGGCCGGCGAGCGCCAGTGGCGGGATCACGGCGTTAAGTCGCGATCCGTCCGGCAGTTTTGCGTCGACCATCGGCGAGACTTCATCGATCCGCCGACCGGCTCGCGAGACCAGTCGTTGAATGACTTGTAGCAAGTGGGCTTCGTCGGCAAAACGCACGTCGGTCGGTTCGAGCATCCCGTTGCGTTCGACGAACACACGGTCGGGACCGTTGACGAGCACGTCGGTGACGTTCGGGTCGGTCATCAGCGATTCCAGTGGACCGAAACCATAGATTTCGTCCATGATCTCGCGGACCATCGTTTCGCGTTGTTGCGCCGGCAAGTGAACTTGCTCGAGCGAACACATGTGTGACGCGAGGTTGCGAAGTTGTTCGCGAAGTTTGTCTTCTTCGAGTTCGCCCGCTTTGGACAAATCGATAGCATCAACCATGCGGCTGTGCAATCGCGTTTTGAGTTTCTGGAACTCGCGACGATTGTCCGCACTCAAACGAGTTTCGCCATTGATCGGCGTTTTGACGTCAGTCACCATGATCTTGCTTCCAACTCAGTGAGTGAGAGATATTTTGTAGATGTACGGGTTCTCCAACGCAGCTCGTTCCGCGTCGGTCAATTCGCCGAGTGAGTAAACGCCGTCCGCACGGACCGCGGTTCGGGTCGCAATGACGGCAGGTTGAAACGTGATTTCGCAACTGTTGTCCGGTTTGCGGATGATGGCCACGATCCGACCGGCTGCGAATCCGGCGACGCGGATCGTTCCAAAACCATTGCTTCCAGACGGTGTCAGTTGGTCGTACAACAACACGATACGAGCCTCTCCCTTGACCCAATCGAGAGACTCTTGCACATCGTCATTGATGACCGCACTGGAGACGACTTCAATGTTCTCATCACCAAGCACCAACTGACCGCCAAACCGCTCAAGCGATTTCGCCGTCCAACCTTCTTGGATTTGATGGAACAACGGCAAGTCGCTGAGTTCAGTATCTAGGTCGACGAGTTGCACGTTGGCATCGGTAGTGTCTTCATCGTCCGCCTTGCTGCGAATGATGATTTCCTTGATGCCATCGGGCGTGTTGGAAACAGATCGTGTGACCGGATCGTAACTCCAATTGTCTTCGCCGAGTCCGATATCGATCGCCGACTCCCAACTGAGCCGATCGCTGAACGTCATGTTCAAATTGATCGCGAGTGGCAGACCGGGCACGGTGGTTGCAGGCAGGGGACGCACGCCAATAATCAGATTGTCGATGCTCGCTTCCGCACGCAGCTTGAGTTCACCAGCGGAATTGCCGATGGCATCTTGCAGCAGCATTCCGATTGGGTTGCCATTTCGTAGCGACTGTCGTCCATTGACAACCACGGTCCGTGGCGCAGTTTCGGTGCTGAGAAAGGTCGTCTTGCCTTCGTCATTCGTGACGAGCCGACCAAACCACAAGTCGCCGTCTTCGCTGGTGTCCAGCTTCAATGACCGACCACCAACGAGGTTGAGTCGAGCGATTTCCGCTGCCGATTGTCGAGCCGCTTCCAAGCGGGTTTCCCAATCCATGTGGTCTCGCAGCAAGTCATCATTTGCTAACTCGCTTGCGGCGGCCAAAGCCGCTGCATCGGCCGACTGCTGAAGTTCCAAACGGGCGTTGTCCAGCCAAATGCCATCGATGAGCAATGCGAAGATGATCATCATGCTAAGCAACACAAGTCCGAACGCCGGCGTCAGCAAACCGGACCGGCGATGGGTCCGCTCTGTGCGCTGATGCGTTTTCGGTTTCGAACGAAAAGAGATCATTTCTGCTATCCGATGCGTTTTCTGATCACTGACTGATGTTGCTGCACTTCAACTGGATTGGCCCGCACCGCAGACCCGACTTTGTCGTGTTTCATGTTCGATTATCGCGAGCGAACGAACCGCTCGAGAGCAACGGATTGGCTCACCGGCTTCGTGCTGGTATCAGCGACAGGCTGCTCACGCTTCACGGTCAACGGATTCACTTGCGGTTGATCGTCTTGCGGATTGACACGGTTGACATCGGTTCGCTCGCCATCACGGAAGCGAAGGACATCACGTGCACCGCCTTTGAAGATTTCCGTAGCGAACGGGGGAACCGGTTTCGGCAGTGGTTCCAGATTGAGGATTTCATCGAGTGTAGCTCGATCGTCACTGCTGACACTCACACCGGTTCCGTTGCGTCCATCAGGGTTCAAAGCCAAGGTAATGTTGCCACCTTGTTCGGCTTGCACCACGATGTTGGTTTGCTCGGGCGTGAGTTCCAACGTTGCAGTGTTGCCGCCACGATCCACACGGTTGTTGCTTCGCATCGTGCGATTGAGGGCGAGGACTTTGATTCCCTTGAGCAACGTCAATGTGGTACCGCCGTGCATCCGAGGATCGTCGCCGGAGTTCGGTGTGAGGAGCATGTCAACATACGAGCCCACACGAACCAGACCGTCGACCAAGTCGTCATTTGGCCCAACAACAACCGTAACAGCTCGCATGCCTTCGGCGACTTCGAGTGAAGGACCTTCGTTCGGCGGGTACAAGTTACCCGAACGAATTGCCATCGCTCGTTTGATTTCCGTTTTCGCAACACGACCGACAATCACGCGATTGTTCAATAGTGTGTCGCGTTCCATTTCGTCAGTCAGGACAGGACCTTGGCCCAAATGGGCTTCGGTGATCAGCGTGCCCGGTTCGATGTCGGCGATGGCCATTGGCACATTACGTGTCCGCGGGGCATCGGCGACGGGTTCGCTCGCGGTTAATTTCTTGAAGATATACACCCCGATCAACAGCCCGACGACGCCGAGCATGAGCAGGGTCACAAGTGCTGGGGTGAGTTTTTTCACGTTCAGCTTCTCCGGTTGGCGATGACGCCGCGGTTTCATTCGCGACTCGCTGCGTCATCGAAACTCCCGGGGTCCCCGGGGTGTTGGTTAAGTTCGGCCGCCATCGGACGGCTGATTCAGGTTGTCGCTCCCTGCAACGTGTTCAACCCGTTTTCGCTGAGTTGATGCTCCTGGTGTGTTCGCTTCAAATTTATTCCATGACCGCATGAGCTTCGGCGTACAACGGACGTTGCTCGTCCAAGTCGAAACCGATCGGCCACAGTAAGTTCGGGGCGATGTCTTTCGTCGGAATCCAAATGCCGACGGCCACCGGCTCTCCGGTGAATTCGCCCCAATCGACACCCACAATCGCGTTGGCCGCCAAACGGGGCTTGAGCGATCGTTTGACGACTTCGTTCACTTCATCTTCCGTCGCTCCGGGCATGGCGGCGAACCGTGCGCCCAAGCGGACGGCTTCAATTGCGTCGCCACGGGCGTAGAACAACATCGAGAACTCGAACATCCCCGCAATGATGACCATCAGAATCGGCAACAACATTGCCAATTCCATGCTCATCACGCCGCGACGCGGTCGCGTAGTTCTTGGCGGAATTCTGGAAGTTTGGACGTTCATGGTTTCAATTCTTTTCTTCACTCGCTTGCGACGTGATGGAATTCTTCACAACGCTCAAGCGAAGGGGTTGGTCCGATACAAATGCCATCCCACAACAATCCAAGTCGCGATTGCCGTTGCACCAGCGAAGGTCATCAATCGACGACCTTGTTTCTCGCTGATGGTTTCCAGCTTGCGTTTGGCAGCGTCTCGTCCGTGGGTTTTGCCGGTGGCAATGTATTTTTCTTTGGTCTTGCGGGCTCCGCGTCGGAACACGCTCCACAGCAACGTCAGTGAGGAGACAACCATCACGACCACCGTTCCCACGGCAAGAACGTGTAGCGTCATCCAGTAACCCAGCCAAACGCTAAGAGCGCCCATGAGCTTGACGTCACCACCACCGCCACCGCCGATCATCCACAGCACGAAAATGATGCCGAAGCCGATCAGAAACGCGAGCAGTGCACTGCCTAAACCGGCTCCACCGACGACCACACGGCCGACTTCCGGTTCCCGTCCGCTCCATCCGTTGAACACGAGTTGGAACACCAACCCGGCAGCGAACATGGGCAGCGTGAGTTTGTTAGGAATCTTGAGATGCCATAGATCCCAATATGTGGTCAGCAGCGTGAAACCACCAACCGCGATCAGGAAGACAAACAAGTACGTGAGTCCGAGTTCCGGCATGGTCCGAAGACTCTCGATGCAAAAATGCCACAAACTCTTCCTGAGGGAAAATGCGTCAGATCCGTCGATACAAACATATCACCACTATTTCGCCCGGCACGGAGCAATGTTGCGAAAAGACCGCATTCCCGCCAATGCCCTCAATTCATGCATGCTTTGCGGATTGTTCCAACTGTGCATTCCCCGCAGTTGACATAGCCCATAACTCCGTCACAACCGAAGTAAGTTGCCGGAGATGCGTTGGCTCCAGTATCACCACGCTGAAAATATGCACCGTCTGCTGATACGAATCCCCTTCGGTGACGGCATCGCGAGGAACCGTTCTTGACTAAGACTACTACGCCTGAGGTGAACCAGACTTCACTGCCTAGACTTGTCGATTTGCCGATTCGAGCGGTCCCAATCGCTTGCGGCGACGTAAGTCGTTTGCCACAATCGGGTCTTGTCATGTTTCGGATGAATGCCGGCTTGAGAAGGATCGAACGATGATGAGCGAATGGCGTCAGGTCAGACTGGTTTGGGCAATTGGGTTGTTGCTAATCGGAATTGGTTGCAGCCAATCCTCCGACGATGACCCCGAATCTGATACGCCATCGGAAGTTCTGCTCGAAGATTTCGATCCCCCCACGTTGGCCGAGTTGGATAAGAAAGCCGAATGGGAAGACCGCCCCGTGATGGACGGTCGCGAATTGCTTCAAGAATACTGGGCCAACAAAGAGCCCATTGCCACCGTCGAGGAAGCGCTCTCGCTGAAAAACGATTCTCCCGAGAACAACGACAAGATTCTCGACGCACTCGGTCGCCCCCCGGAAAACGAAGACGACGTGGATTGGGATGCGGAAATCATCCGGCAATCTCCGCGTGATGTTCGTAGCACAAACCCGCTCTTTATCAGCTCCACAACGGAGTTTGATGTGATGGGGTTAACCGGTTTTGGGCTGTTTTCGTTCGATTGGCGAATGCAACCGTATGCCGCGAAAGACACGGTCGTTTCGTGGCAGTCCAGTAAAGACCGCATGTACGACAAGATCGTCATGCGGAAAGACCTGACCTGGTCCGACGGGAAACCGATCACCGCACACGACATCGTCTTCTCGTTCAAGACGATCATGAACCCCGATGTTCCCGTGCCCGCCGTACGCTCGGGAACGGATGAAATTCGCTGGGTCGAAGCCTACGACGACTACACGCTTGTGTTCTTCCACAAGGAATCACTCGCGACGAATGTCTGGAATATCAACTTCCCTGTCATTCCAAAGCACATCTACGAGAAGTCGCTCAAAGACGACCCGACACTACAGAACAGCGACTATCATGTGAAGTACGAGAACAAACCCGTCACTGGCGGGCCGTACGTTATTCAGTCTCGGAAACGCAATTCGGAAATCGTGCTTACTCGCCGAGAGGGTTGGTACCAACATGAGGGTCAGCAAGTTCGTTCGAAACCGTACTTCAAGACCGTCCGTTTTAAGATCATCGATGACGAAGGTACATCTGTCCTGGCGATCAAAGAAGGCGAGGTCGAAGAACTTCTACTCAACGCCGAGCAATGGCAGACACAAACGAACGACTCCGATTTCTATCGGCTCAATACAAAAGTCACCGCGAACGAATGGACTGGTTTCCACTTCTTTTGGAACTTGAAAACACCATACTTCAAGGACCGCAAGGTCCGAGAGGCCATGTCCTATGCGTTTAATCACGATGAACTTCTTGACAAGCTCCTCTATGGGTTGCATCAACCGAGTGTCGGCACTTTCCACCCGACCTCTTGGATGGCCCCTAAGAATCCTCCCAAGCCCTATAAACAAGACTTGGTGAAAGCCGAGAAACTACTTGATGAAGCCGGTTGGGAAGACACCGATGGTGACGGCATTCGCGATAAGGAAATCAACGGCGAACTGGTACCCTTTGAATTCGAAGTGATTTGCAGTGCTGTCGACGAGCGAATCAAGATCTGCACGCTTCTCAAAGAAAACCTGGACCGGATCGGTATTGTCTGCAACGTCAAACCGTTGGAGTCGACAGTACTTCAACAACAGATGCTTGAACATCGCTTCCACGCGGCATACGGGGGATGGGGTTCCGGCGTCGACCCGGACACGTCCGAGAACATTTTCACGACGAAAGCCATTGAGAACGGTCGGAACTACGGTTCCTATGTCAACAAAGAAGTCGACAAACTCTTCGAACAAGGCAAACGCGAGTTCGACCGCGAGAAACGGGCCGACATCTACCGGAAGATCCATCAACTGCTATGGAAGGATCAACCGTACACTTGGTTGTTCTACCGCAACGCCTTCTATGCCTTCAATAAAGATCTTCGGGGCTACTACTTTAGCCCGCGGGGTCCCTACCACTATGATCCGGGTTTCTTTGCTATCTGGAAGCCGGCGAAGTAACAAGGATAAACCCACCGTTCAATGCTCAGAACGCTAGGTTTTCGTTTTCAAGCGATGTGAAACAAGGTTGGGTTTATTGGAGTGGGAACATTCCCGCTCCGATAACCAACACCGCTCAAGTCGCTTGTGCTCGATTTGACATGGAACCCGAACGTCTATGTTTTCGTACTTGGTTCGACGAATGTTGCTCAGCGTGATCACGCTCTTTGCGATCACGTTTATTGTCTACGGTTTGATCCGCAGCATGCCGGGCACACCGTTAACCATGGACATGGCCACCGCAGACCCTAGTAAAATGCTGAGCCCGGCCGACATCAAACGGCTAGAGAAGGATTTCGGACTCGATAAGCCGTGGTATGAAGCTTATTTCTATTGGCTCGGCGAAGTCGTTCAAGGAAATCTCGGTCGCTCGTTTGCACAGAAAGTGCCGGTGGCTCGACTCATCGGCGAACGGATCGGTCCGACACTGTTGCTATCAGTGAGTTCCCTGCTCTTAACTTATATCCTAGCAGTCCCGATGGGGCTCTTTGCCACGATGAGAAGTGGCAAACTCGACGAACGAACTCTCAGCACAAGTCTTTATATGCTGTATTCGTTCCCGTCATTTGTAGCAGCCTTGTTACTACAGATTCTATTTTTCCAGAAACTCAATTGGCTACCACTATACGGACTGCATTCCGATAACTACGAGAGTCTTTCGTTCTTTGGAAAAATCAAAGATATCTTTGAACATGCATTGATGCCGGTCGTCTGTTTTACGTACGGAAGTTTGGCGTACTACAGTCGGTTTGTTTATTCGAATATGCAAGAAGTGATCCGCCAAGACTATGTGCGAACCGCGGTCGCAAAAGGTCTCGGGCCGATTACAGTTCTTGTGAAGCATGCATTCCGAAATACGCTCGTGCCGTTCGTCACACTGATCGGGTTAACGCTTCCATCGTTGCTAAGTGGTGCGGTTATCATTGAGCGGATCTTTCAGTGGCCTGGCATGGGGCAACTGTATTTCGAAGCTTTGAATGCCCGTGACTACACCATCGTCATGGGACTGACCTTGATCTTTGCGATCCTCACGCTGCTTGGCCAATTGCTAGCCGACTTGTTGTACGCTGTTGTTGATCCTCGCGTTCGGGTTTCCTAACAGGCAACTACCAGATTCATCATTCTGAGTTTGTCATTGAAGACTATGAGTGAACAGGCAACGATCACGGAAACATTGCCTCCCGAAACTCGGGCGAGACAGACTACGTCTCGCGGGTTTTGGGCCGAGACGTGGACTCGATTCCGTCGTCGGAAACTCGCCATGTCGGCTCTGGTTTTCGTCGGCTGTCTTACGCTCGTTGCGATGTTCGCGCCGGCAATCGTCGGAACACGGCCGATCATCGTGAAGTACAAAGGCAGTATCTACTTCCCTGCAATGGGATACTTCAACTCGTCCTGGGAGAACCCCGTCTTTGCACGGGACAAGTTCCGCAGACGTTACCCGGAAAATCTGAAAGCCAAAGATCCAGAGAGCTGGGCGATTTGGCCGCTTGTGTATCAGGACCCTTATCGTCGCGTCTATGACAACGAGTGGCCCGATATGCCCGGCAACCCGACCGGTGGCGATGGGCACCCGAATCGCTTGAACCTCATGGGCACCGACACTCGTGGAGTGGATGTCTTTGCCCAGTTGGTTCATGGCACCACAGTTGCGCTGTTGGTGGGTTTTGTTTCAATGGGGATTGCAACAGTTATCGGCGTGACTTTTGGTGCGATCGCGGGCTATGCCGGCGGTTGGGCGGACATGTTACTAAGTCGTATCATCGAGATCGTTCTTTGTATTCCCGCTCTCGTTTTGATATTGGCTTTGCTTGCGATCGTCGAGCGTCCCACAATTTGGCACCTGATGGCGGTCATCGGTTGCACACGCTGGACCGGAATCGCACGCCTGACTCGCGCCGAATTTTTGCGATTGAAGGAGATGGAATTCGTCGCCGCTGCTCGTGCGCTCGGGCTGGGACGAACCCGCATCATTGTTCGCCATATCCTTCCGAATAGTTTAGCTCCCGTGCTGGTTCCGATCACATTCGGGATTGCGTCGGCGATTCTCATCGAGAGCGGTCTGAGTTTCCTGGGTTTCGGTGCTCCTCCCCCGGAACCCAGTTGGGGGAAACTCTTGAAGGACGGGCGCAGCCATTTGGAAATGTGGTGGCTGATCGTCTTTCCGGGAATCGCGATCTTCATGGCGGTCCTCAGTTACAACCTCATCGGTGAAGGTATTCAGGAAGCGACCGATCCGAGACTTCGCGATTCCGATTGAATCCATAAGTAGTCGCCAATCATTTGACATCCCGTTGGAATCGTGGAACATGTAAAGAGTTACTGTTGCATTTCACTTTTCCACTTGAGCAAATCGAGGGCCCTATGCGAATTCTCGCCACTGTGTTTGCCGTTGCAATGACATCGATGTCGTTGGTCGCCGACTCTGCCGTAGCCGCCGATGTGACGGTTAAAGGAGTTCACCTCTGCTGCGGGCGTTGCGTGAAAGATGTCGCCGACGCGTTAGATGGAGTCAAAGGTGTTTCGAATGTCTCCGCAGATCGAAATTCCAAAGTCGTGACGTTTTCCGCAGCCGATGCGGAAGCTGCAAAATCCGGTGTGGAAGCCCTTGCGGACAACGGTTTCGGCGGTGCTGCCACTTACGGTGACAAACTCATCGCCTTTCCAGACGCGGGCGTGAAAAAGAATGCGTCGGGAAGCGAGATCGTGTTTGAGGGAGTGCACCTGTGCTGTGGCGGTTGCGTGGTCGGTGCGAAGAAGGCCGTTCAAAATGTCGATGGCGTCGCAAAAATTGCCATCGATCGCGAAGAGAAGACCGTCAAACTCACCGGTGAAAAAATTTCGTTTAGTGATGCATTCGCAGCATTGATGAAAGGTGGTTACTACGGAACCGTCGCAGAGGAATAGACGGTTCTCGAACGAGCGACTCTGTCAATTCCGGTCGCTGAGTTGATTCCGCACCGTTGTTGGCGGCACAATGCTAATCCCTCGCGTGAACGCGCAGCGGAACACCACGTCCGCTATGCCCACAACTCGCGAGGGATTTCTTCATATCCGAACCTAATTGACGAGGGAGAGTTGGATGCACAAGCGCATGATGAAACTCGCGCTGCTGATTGCGGTCGTTTGCGGTGGAGTCGCAACCGCGGACGAGCCAGGTAGTCGCCAATTGTTCGATGGCAAAACGCTTGATGGATGGAGTGGCGATCCGAAATTTTGGAGCGTCGAAGACGGTGCAATCACCGGGAAGACGACCCCAGACAACCCCACGCAAGGCAACACCTTTATCGTCTGGGAAGACGGTGAACTCTCAGACTTCGAGTTGACCTTAGATTACCGGATTCAAGGCGGCAACTCGGGAATTCAATATCGGAGTTTCAAGCTCGACAATGCTGCTGACCAGTGGCGAATTGGCGGATATCAAGCCGACATCGACTCGGGCGACACGTATTCTGGCATTTTGTACGGCGAGAAATTCCGAGGCATTCTCGGCAAACGCGGCGAACAAACCAAACTCACTCGCAAAGACGGCAAATTCAAAGTCGAGCTCGTCGAGCAGTTCGGAAAGTCCGCCGATATTCAGGCGAAGATCAACAAAGACGGCTGGAACAGTTACCGGATCGTTGCCAACGGTTTCCATTTTACGCACTACATCAACGGTGCGAAGACCGTCGAAGTGACCGATGAAGACGAGAAAGAACGACGCCAATCCGGCTTGCTCGCCTTGCAATTGCACGCAGGCCCGCCGATGAAGGTGCAATTCAAGAATATCCAACTCAAGCCGCTTTCGAAGAAATCGGCAAGCACTTCCAGTGAGACGAAGAAGGTCGTGTTCGTGGCTGGTACGCCGAGTCATGGCTACGGTTCGCACGAACATAAAGCTGGCTGTATGTTGCTGGCTTCGGCACTGGAATCCAGCGGACTTCCCATCTCGACAACCGTGATCACCAACGGGTGGCCCAAAGATGATTCGGTTCTGGACGACGCAGATTGCATCGTGATCTACGCCGACGGCGGCGGTCGACATCCCATGAATCAACACCTCGAGAAACTCGAAGAGTTGATGAGCGAAGGCGTGGGGTTGGTCACCATCCATTACGCCGTGGAGGTTCCCAAGGGACCATCCGGTGAGGCATTGTTGGACTACACCGGGGGCTACTTCGAGACTGATTGGTCTGTGAACCCGCACTGGACCGCTAACTTCTCCGAACTCCCGTCGCACCCGACAACCAATGGCGTTAAGCCGTTCAATATCAATGACGAATGGTACTATCACATGCGTTTTCGCGAAGGAATGGCCGGCGTGACGCCGATCCTCAGCGATTTGCCACCGGAATCGACACTCAGTCGCCCGGATGGTGCACACAGTGGTAACCCGGCCGTGCGGAAGGCGGTCGCGGCGGGTGAAAGTCAACATACTGCTTGGGCAACCGAACGCAAAGACGGTGGCCGCGGCTTCGGTTTCACGGGCGGACATTTCCACTGGAACTGGGGTCATGACCAGTTCCGCAAACTGATGCTCAACGCAATTGTTTGGTGTGCAGGTTTAGAAGTCCCCCAAGACGGCGTGCCCGCAGGTTCGGTGACAGTCGAAGATTTGCAACGAAATCAAGATTATGACCAACCTCAAAACTTCAATGCCGCCCGAATCCAAAAGATGATTGAAGACTGGAACCGCTAAGCAGTTCCAAACGGACACGCAATCCCGATGCAAGCCGGCTGGCTCTCGTCGGGATTTTTTGATTCGTCAATAAAAACGCTGACATCGCAGTGATCGCCACCACGGCCGAACCATCTCCGCAACCTTATTGTCAGAAAACAGTTTCAGTGTTATGATTCGGGCCGTTTGTGATGCTCCGCTGCGTCCATAACCCCTATACAGTTTATTGGTCTCTCGATGGCGCAACTCGATATCAGAGTCGGTTTTGGGAACGACTTGCATCGTTTGGAAGAAGGTCGCCCTTTGATCATCGGTGGTGTACCGATCAAGTTCGACCTCGGGCCGGTCGCTCATAGCGATGGTGACGTGCTTTTACACGCGACAATCGACGCCCTACTGGGGGCCGCTGGTCTTGGAGACATTGGCGAGTGGTTCCCGGATACTGACGAACGCTGGAAAGATGCCGAGTCGTCGGAGTTGTTAGTTGCCACCTTAATGACGCTCCACGAACGCGATTGGCATGTCGGAAACCTCGACTGCATCATCTCGGCTCAGCGGCCGAAACTCAGCGAATACAAAGAAAAGATCCAAGTGAAACTTGCCGAATTACTTGGTGTCGAGCCAGAAGCGATCAACGTCAAAGCCAAAACCGGCGAATCCGTCGGTCCAATTGGTCGTGGAGAAGCCATCGCCGCCCAGGTGGCCGTCTTGATTGTTCGAGCAGGTTCGGGTGCGCTCTAGTATCCACGACGCCGCCTCCGAGTGGAACACTCGTTACTACCGTCAAAACAACGGATGATTTTGAATTGGGATTCAAGGACCGATGACACTTCGCGTTTACAACACTCTGACCCGCACCAAAGAAGATTTTCAGCCACTCGACCCCAATCGGGTGACAATGTATCTCTGCGGGCCGACCGTCTACAAACCCGCTCATATCGGGCATATGGTCGGACCAGTCATCTTCGACACGATCAAACGATACCTCGTCTATAGCGGGTACAACGTCGAATGGGTCGTGAATATCACGGACATTGACGACAAGCTGATCAACAAAGCGAACGAACTGGGCACATCGGTCGAAGCACTCGCCGAAAAGATGACGGCCGATTACCTGGAAAACCTGCAATTGATGCACGTCGATACCATCGACAAGTTTCCCAAGGCCACCGACCACATCGGCAATATGCTGGAAATGATCGGCCGGTTGGTCGATCAAGGACATGCCTACCCACTGGATGGCGACGTCTATTTCGCCGTCAACAGTGACGACGACTATGGCAAACTGAGCCGACGGAGCATTGACGCGATGATGGCAGGCACACGTGTCGAAGCCAACGATCGCAAACGCCATCCTGCCGACTTCGCATTGTGGAAAAAGTCGCGTGACGGGGAACCAAGTTGGGACAGCCCTTGGGGTCCCGGCCGCCCCGGTTGGCATATCGAGTGCTCCGCCATGAGCACGAAATTGCTTGGTGAAACCATCGATATCCACGGCGGTGGTCTGGACCTAATGTTCCCGCACCACGAGAACGAACTCGCGCAATCGGAGAGTTGCTCCGGCAAGCCGTTCTCAAAATACTGGCTACACAATGGACTGATGCAGGAGAGTGGGCAGAAGGGGAAAGTCGGCGGCGGACATGATCGAACTGGCGACTCTCCGGAAGAACAACTCGCCGGGAAAATGTCCGGGAGTCTAGGTGCCAAACCGATCAAAGAAGCGGTCTTTCCGCACCATACTCCAGAAACGGTGCGGTTCTTTCTGCTCGGAACACATTACCGCAGCCCGATTGATTTCAGCCTCGAACGAATCGCCGAAGTAGAAAAAGGACTGGACGGGTTCTATCGTCTGTTCGAAGAATTCGAACGAGTTACCGGCCAAAGTTTCTATACGCTCGAAGCGTCGAAAACAAGAAGCGAAACCGTCACACTCACGGGTGATCCTGAGTTCGTTGCCGAACTGAATGATTTCCGCGAACGGTTCTGGGAAGCGATGGACGACGACTTCAATACCGGTGGAGCCGTCGGTGTGTTGTTCGAGCTTCGCAAATCGATCAATGGCTTAATCAACCGACATGGCATGGATAAAGGCCAAGCGGTCAGCGACGACGTGCGGAACTCTTTGGTCGCTGCTATGCAACTGCTAAAGGAACTCACAAGTACGCTAGGGGTCTTTCAAGAATCCGTTCAGAAGTCTGGTGCAGGTGCCGATGATGAATTTGCCGGCCAGCTGATGGAACTCTTGATTCAACTCCGTGCGGATGCCCGTAAGAGCAAGAATTTTGCCGTCGCTGATGGAATTCGTGATGGCCTCACGGCGCTCGGCGTAACATTAGAGGACCGCACCGGCGAGACGATTTGGCGGCGAGACTGATCATTGCCCATTTCCGGTCACTCGGTCCCCTACAAGTTTGGTGGTGCAGATGGCCTTTACCGAACCGATTCAGTCGAAATCGCACGTCAAAGTGCAGCGGTACTTGGGTGTCGATCCGGGATTACGTCGAACGGGGTACGCGGTTATTGAGCGAACATCCCGTGGCCCTGTTCTTCGCGAAGCCGGGGTAATTCGCTCCGATGCCGACTTGCCATTGTCCCAACGTGTGCTGGAGATCGGTTCGGGAATTCGAGACGTGATCGAGGATTACGCTCCGCAGGTCATGGCTATCGAACAGGTATTCTCACTGGGTCGAAATCCCAAGTCCGCGCTGCTGATGGCCCATGCTCGGGGAGCCATTCTAATGGTTGCTGCTGAGCGTTCCGTCTCAGTGGTACACTTTCCGCCAACGCACGTTAAAAAGCTTCTGACAGGCAGCGGGAAAGCGTCCAAAGAACAGATGCAGTTCGCGATTCAGAATGAGTTACGCATCGATGTGGTCCCAGAACCCCACGATGTGGCCGACGCGGCCGCGATCGCACTTTGCATGTACCACAGCCTTCGCACAGTTTAAAGAATTCCTTCAAAAGGTTCGGTTCGTTGATTACGCGAATTACCGGCAAACTCGTCTCCTTAGAGTCCGACTCTGCAATCGTTGCGGTCGGAGCGTTTGAATACGAAGTCTATGTGCCGGAATTCGTCCGTCGCCAAGTCCAAGGCATGATCGGTGACGAAGTCAGTTTACGGACGATCGAATACCTCGAGGGCAACCCTCAATCCGGTCGCCTCACCCCACGAATGATTGGCTTCCTATCAAACGCCGAGAAACAATTCTTCGAGATGGTTTGTTCGGTTGATGGCGTCGGTGTGAAGAAAGCACTCCGTGCGATGGTTCGGCCGGTGGCGGAGGTCGCGACAGCGATCGAGGAACAAGATGTCAAACAGCTAACGACATTGCCCGGTGTCGGGCCCGCGGTGGCGGAACGAATCGTGGCGAAACTCCGGCGTAAGATGGCCCGCTTCGCGTTAATCGTCGGACAGGAATTTCCCGAGTCCGACGATGCCACCGGGCGTGATATCCTCAGCGAAACCTTTCAAGCACTCGTCGCACTTGGCCACTCCGAGACAGATGCCCACGACAAAATCGAACAGGCGATTGAAGGCAAAAAGAAGTTCAAATCCACGGACGAACTCATCCGCGTGATCTACCAGAATCAACGACAGTAACTGTGGATCACTGGGACTTACTGATCGCTTCGAGCTTTGAAGCGTAATCCCTACGAAGACTTTCCTTCGATTTGCAACTTGGGTAGTCCGACGACTTCAAATGTGGCCGACGCAATTCCGATCCCGGACTCGTCGAACAATGCGATGAGATCACGACTCATCCGATCTTTCACGGTTCGAACACCGTACTGACGCGTGAGAAATCGCACGGTCAATTCGAGCCAATTATCGGTGAGACGCCAAAATACGGTAGGCTCGAGAGACGGTTTCTCAACCGGATACAGTCGCGAAAGTTCCTGTATGGCGTCTTTGTCCAAGTCAGCCGCTTTCACGCCGTGGCGACTCGCGACGTTCAAAAGTATCTCTTCTGCCTTGTGCCGATCGTCGCTGTAGGAAACCGGTACCGACAACTCCTCCCAAAGGAATGGAAGTTCACGCGAGTAATTATAAACCGGTTCTTCAAACACCTTGGCATTGGGAATACTAACGACCCGGCCGGTGTACTGCCTGGAACGGACCCAAATTTCCGGCGTCGCATTCTGAACAGACGGCGGTTGGCCCATTTCCATGATCGTAGTTTGCGTCAGATCGAGCTGAATGACATCCCCACGGACCCCACCCATCGCGATCCGGTCTCCCACCTTGAAGATCTTGCCGCGGAGAATGACGAAATAACCAGCGAACGATGTGATAACCTTCTGCAAGGCGAAAGCGACCCCTGCGGTCACCAGTCCAAACGCTGTCGCCAGTGACGAAGGATCGTCAAACCAAATCGACAACACGCCTATTGTGATGACAAAAGTGGACAGCAGATTGACGACCTGCTTCGACGCGGTAATCCAACCGATATTGGTCCGCCCCCGAGAGAAACGGTGAATCACCCAACGCAGCAAGGCGGCAAGCAGAAGCATAATTACGATCAAAGCGATCGTAGCCAACAACTTCTGGCCGTTCGTCGGATTGAGTCCAATCCAACGGACACCGAGAAACTCGATGCCTTTGACGGTTTCACCAGCCCCTAACTTTTCGATTCCCTCGGTCGTTCCTTGCATCTCGCTGCCTTACGTTCAAATGACACGTTTCGCTCAACGTCATTGTCGCAGACAATCGGGCAGAGAACTTGACGACGGTGGTCGATCAAGGGTTTGGGCAACTACACGCCCGAGCGAATGAAGATTTCATCGCCGTCTTTGACGATGTATTCTTTACCCTCGACGTGGTTTAGGCCAGCCGCTTTTAATTCTCGTTCGGAACCAAGCTTCAACAAGTCGTCGGCTTGCCAAATTTCTGCCCGCACAAAGCCGCGAGCGAGATCGCTGTGAATCGAGTGAGCCGCCTCCAAAACGCTGGAGCCGCGTTTGAGTAACCAGGCGTGAACTTCCTTTTCGCCGGATGTGTAAAACGTGATCTGGTCGGTCACTTCGAAGATCATCCGTAGCAGTCGTCCCCGGCTCGGTTCGCCAAGCCCCATCTCCGCAGCGAACTCGGCACGTTCATCTTCGGAGAGTTCGGAGACTTCGAGTTCCAGACCGAAGGGAGCTGCAATTGCCCGCGGGCCAAGCTTTTCGATCTCGGCGATTGCATCTTCGGGAATGTCGCTATCGGCCGTATTCAGAACGACAAGTTGCTTCTTACGACTCAGCAAAGAAAACGCACGGGCCGCTTTCTCCTGTTTCTCCGTGAACTCCATCTCGCGGATCGGTTGCACGTTCTGCAATCGTTCTGCAATCGGCTTCAGGGCTTCGAGTTCCTCTTGCAGTTCGTCGCGATCCGGTCGTGGTTTGCTCGCGTCTTTCTTGAGTCGCTCGATCCGGTTTGTCACCACCTGAAGGTCAGCGAGAATCAGGTCTTCCTCGAACGCCTGCACTTCCGCGACGGGATCTGCCCCGGCGAAGACACCGACGATCTGCACCAAAGCCGCCGCTTCACGGATAATGCCAAGTCGTTGCCCGTTGGAATCTTGACTATCTCGACTCAGACCTGGCGTATCGAACAACTCAATACGTGCGGGCACAATCTTCTTAGGATTGTAGTGGGCCACTAAGCGGTTGAACCGCTCGTCAGGGACATCAGCGACTCCAACCTGACCGGTATGCGCTTTCGCAATATCCGGCGCGATCCCCGTGAGCAACTCGAACACAGTGCTCTTACCACCACCTTGGTAGCCAACCAGACCAATTTTCATCCGTCAATTGCCCCAAGTGTTGAAGAGCTCGTTCTAGATTTCGGGAGTCAAGCAATCGTCGATTCAAACGCACTCTGATACCAGATGATCGACGGTTCCTCGTGGTCCGGCCAGACGATACCAATAACGTCGAAGCGAACCGGCACTTGGCCGAATAAGCCTCGACGTTTGAGATATGCTGTCGCGGTTTGAGAAATGCGACGCTGTTTATCGGGAGTGACAGCATCGGCGGGAAGCCCACCCTTGGGAACCCGCCAAGTCTTGACCTCGACAAACACAATTCGATCGGCGTCACGCGCGATAATGTCGATTTCACCGAAGCGATTACGGTATTGCCGGGCGATAACTTTCAGACCCTGTCGACGGAGATACCGAGCCGCTTGTCGCTCGCCACGGTCCCCAAACAGCCGGCTGAACCAACGCCGCACGACCTATGACTTTTTCGCTGGACGTCGTTCGGCCAAACGAGTTGCCTTACCGACGCGGTCACGCAAGTAGAACAGTTTCGCTCGTCGCACAACACCGTGACGCACAACTTCGAGCTTGTCGATCTTTGGTGAGTTGACGGGGAACGTTCGCTCGACACCTTCGCCAGCCACGATCCGCCGCACCGTGAACATCTCACGGGTGCCTTCACCACGATGGGCAATCACAACGCCACTGAAGACCTGGATTCGCTCTTTGTTGCCTTCCAAAATCTTCAGGTGAACATCGACCGAGTCACCGATTTCGAACTTGATCGGTTCGTCGCGAAGGCTGTCTTGCTCGGCTGCGACTAAAAGAGGATTTTGCATGATTCACGCGTCTCGCTACTAAATACGAATTCAAATCGTCAAAAAACTACGAGCCAGCCTGACCGTCAATTAAGTCGTTTCGCCGCTCTTTTGTACGGAGTTGGCTTTGAACTCGCCGCCAATCCTCAATCTCTTGATGGTTACCATTGAGCAACACTTCAGGAACGCTCATGCCGCGAAACTCACGAGGCCGCGTATACTGAGGGTACTCCAACAAACCTTCGTCGGCGAAAGATTCGAACTGACTGCTCGTCTCCTCGCCCAGCACTCCGGGAATCAGGCGAATCACGGTATCGATCAGCAACATCGCTGGCACTTCACCACCGTTTGCGATGAAGTCGCCGACGGAAATCTCCATCGGCTTCAGGCCAATCCGAACCCGCTCGTCAAACCCTTCGTAACGACCGCACAACAGCAAAAGCCGTTGGTACTCCGACAACTCTCGCACGACCGACTGTTTCAGCGGCCGACCTTGCGGAGTCAACATCACCAACTGACCAGGCTCTTCGCCTTCCGCCTGAACCGACTCAACACACTGATAAATCGGATCACACGACAACAACATGCCAGGACCGCCGCCATAGGGACGGTCATCGACATTTCGCCGCAAGCCAGTTGCCCAATCCCGGAAGTTCCAGAGTTGAACATCGACGAGACCACGTTCGATCGCTAGCCGAAGCAAACCATTCGAGACATAGCCGGCGAACATTTCCGGAAACAATGTTAGCACATCGAACCGCATAATAATCCGCCTGCCTGCCCCACAACCTAACCTTCAGCCGACTCGCCTTCCGCGGCCGACTCTTCACCCTCACCAGCCGACTCTTCTGAGCTTTCGGCAGCAGGTTCCGGTTCTGGCGGAGCTTTTGGAGGCGTGAGTGGTGGCGGAGCAGCCGCTTCACCCCAGTTATCCTCCCGCAACTTCTTGATCAGAACGGCAACCTTCTCGGATGGCTGAGCACCTACGCCCAACCAATGATCAACCCGTTCCAGATCCATCCGAACCCGTTGGCTCTTGTCACGAACCATGGGATCATAGAAGCCGACCTCTTCGATCGCTTTGCCGTCACGCGGCCGCCGCGCATCCATCACACAGATGCGATAGAACGGCCGATGGCGGCGTCCCATCCGCTTCATCCGAATGCGAACTGCCACGCTAAACTCCTCACTGAAGTGACTCTCACGGCGAAAATCCCCACAGTTGGGACGAAATCTCGCCACTGATCAAAACGCAGATTGTAGCCGTCTATGCTTGGGTTGCAAGGCAGAGAGGTTTTGAAACCTTAAGAGTCGAGGGAAATTCTCGAATTTGTCAACACTTTCTACACAAGAAGGTCTTCCCAGACATGCCCGTGAACATCTGTTAGCCGCATATCTCGACCGCTATAACGATATGTCAGCCGTTCGTGGTCAATGCCAAGTTGGTGCAATACTGTGGCCCAAAGATCGTAAATTGTGGCGTTATTCTCAATCGCGTGATAGCCAAACTCGTCGGTCGCTCCGTAGACGGTTCCACCTTTCATTCCCCCACCTGCCAACCACAGACTAAATCCGTATGGGTTGTGGTCTCGTCCATTGCCTTGCGCAAATGGAGCCCGTCCGAATTCACCGGCGAAGATGACGAGAGTTGAATCGAGTAAACCACGTTGCTTGAGGTCTGTCAGCAAACCGGCGATCGGTCGATCCACTTGTGTCGCCATCGCGCCATGACCACGTTCAATGTCGCCGTGCTGATCCCAGGGATTTGCATCGTTCCCCGCACCAATACGAACGCTGCTGCACGATAACTCCACAAATCGCACGCCTCGTTCGACTAGTCGCCGAGCCATCAGACATTGGCGACCGTACTGTGCCGTATGTGGGTTCTCATCGGGTACACCGTACAATTCGTGAATATGTTGCGGTTCGCCGGTGATATCCGTGAGCTCGGGGACGGCTTGTTGCATCTCGAATGCAGTCTCCGCATTGGCGACGCAATCCATCACGGCTTGTTCAACGGCGACGCGATCGGCAAAACCGCGATCGAGCTGACGAATGGTATCGAGCGCAGTGCGTTGTTGCTGCCGTGCAATACTCGGTGTGATATTGGGAACCGCATTTTTGTCGGTGAGATTGAAGATGGAACCACCCGCATTCGCGGGGAGGAAACCGTTCCCGAACAAACTGACGCCACCGTGGGGAATGCCGCTGCGGTCGGTTCTCAGCACGACATACGGTGGCAGAGTCGGATTGTTTGTACCAAGCCCGTAGGCCACCCAGGCGCCGGCACTGGGGTGTCCGAGAAACGGAAACCCGGTGTGAAAGAAAAAATTCGCCTGGGCATGCTCGGAGAAGTTCGCCGTCATCGAACGCACGATCGCCAAATCATCGGCATGGCTAGCGATTTTAGGAAAGAGATCGGTCATCTCGATCCCGGCTTCACCGTATTTTCGATGTTGCCAGTACGACTGCTGAATCTTTCCGACATTGTCGAACTGCGTGCGTTCCACACGTCCGGGCATTGGTTCGCCATGCATTTTCCGCAATAGCGGCTTCGGGTCGAAGGAGTCCACATGCGAAAAACCGCCGGACATGTAGAGCAAAATCACGGATTTCGCTTTCGGCGGATGATGCATCTCCGGCAAAGCCGCCGGTGCTGCGACGGCGGAGTTGATCAACCCGGATGCAGCCCATGCGCTCACGCCAGCGGTGGCCGCCCTGAGGAAGTCGCGTCGGTTTGATGTATCAGGGAACATACAGAAACTCCTTCGAATTCAGCAAAGCATGAGCAATCGCGTAGTAACCGTCATTCCGCAGACGAGGACTCTTTCGCAGCCTGGCAACCTGTTCTTTCTGCTTCATCAGGTCGGCTTGAAGCCGATCGAGTTCGGCACGTCTTGTCTTCCAACTTTCCTGCTGAACCGGTGACAGGTTGGCAAAAATCTCGGCCTCACTTGGCCCGCGACCAGGGATCGACCGGTTCGCAATTTGAACTTCGTCCACAGTCAAAGCACGATCATACAGCCGAGCGGCTTCGATCCGCCCTTTGAGAACGCGACCGCCAGTCGGTGCGTTCCCGTGTCGTAGGCCAAAGAGCACCTGAAACTCCCCGGCAGCATACTCCCGTAGACCCGCTTTTCGATATGGCTTCGCATAGGGTTCGCCATTACGGTAAGTGCGGATCGTTCCGTTAGGTTCGTAGACAAAAACCAGATGGACAGCCCGGTCACCGGCTTGAGATTCCGACTCTCCCGGCAGCGGGTTGGTCCGGGCGAAATGATCGCTGCCGGACAACCAACGGTTCGGAATCGCCTCCGCGTAAACAATCGAGTCGAAGAAGCGACCATCCAGTGTTTGCACCGACATCGCCCCCCCGCCACGCTGATCGAGTCCGTCGAGTTGGACCAGAACTTCCAGCGTCTTTGCCTGTAAAGGCTTCGGGATCGGAGCGGTCATTAGACAACCGCCGTTCAGGACCAACGCACCGTTTTCAACACGTGCGTCGCCGATCAGTCGACCTTGTAAGCCTCCGACGGAATCATGGGCGTCTTTTTCGAAATCCCAGCGAGCGATCGGTTCGAGATCCACAGACGCTACTGGTTCGATATGAGAATCCTCTTTGGGCAGTAGTCCTTCAAACCAGTCGGCCCAATTGCGCCGAGCATCCTGGAGAGCCGTTTCGGTCTTGCGAACTTGTGTCTCGAGTTCGGCTACCTGTCCCGTCAGTTCACGACCGCCATCCCGATAGCCTTGTAAGAGTTCCAATTCTTCCTCGGACGGACCGCGGGCGTAGATCTGCCGGTACATCGCAGAGATTTTCTTTGCTGGTGAATCCATCGTGGTGTCTTGCAGGATGCGTTTCGACCAGGCATCGGCCGCATTTTCGACGATTGTACCATTCATCAAAGCCAGGTATTGAGCAGGCACATCAGCGTGAGTGCGGCTACCGACTGTTGACACCGGCACGGGTGCGTTGAACACCGCTAGAAAGGGATTCAGACGATTTCGCACGATCGGCAGTCGCACGGCACGTCGACCATCGCCGGCAAGTTGCCCGATTGAATCGTAAATGGCTTCGGCGTCCAATCGTCTCGGACGGTAAAACGACAACCACTTATTGATCGGATCGCGTTCCAATGTGGCGGCAGACGCGGAATTGGCCAAGCGGAATGCCCGACTGGTGACGAGTTGCCGGAGAGCGTGTTTGATCGAGAAGCCGTTTCGCTCGAAGTCCTGTGCAAGGAAATCGAGCAGTTGGGGGTGGGTGGGTTCGCTTCCCAATCGACCGAAATTGTCGACCGACGAAACCATTCCACGACCGAAGCAATACGCCCACAATCGGTTGACCAGTAAACGCGATTTGAGTGGGTTCTCGGGACTGACCATCCACTCCGCCAACTGCAACCGTGTGGGGCGATCGTCCGCAAAGGGGGCTTCCGAAATGACCTCCAAGAACTGGTGGTGAACTGGTTCCGTCTCCTGGTTTTGATTTCCCCGAACGAGAAACGGTTGGGCAACTGGTGCGACATCCAACACCCCGGGTGCTCGTCGCGGAATCGGAATCTCCGCCTCAAGTCGCCGGTACTTCTCGATCAATCCCTGCAGAGAATTCGGCAATTCACTAATCGAGTTGGAAAGCAATCCAATCTCGACGAAACGATTGAGAAACTCAGCTTCCGCGTCGGACAAATCTTGGTCGTGCCACTCATGAAGAATTCTTCGCGTGGTTTCTTGATAAGCCTGCGCGAGTGAACCACGATCACGGAGCGAATCCGGGTTGTTCATGACTCGCAGTAAGGATGCCCCCAAAGCTTCCGGCGGGTTCTCGCCAGCGTAGATTTCCGCGATTCCAAACCAGGAACGATCAGCGGAACCGGCACGTGGGATGGTATCCTTCGAGGTTCGTAACTCATAGTGAAGCTTTTCGCCGAGCCAATAATTCCACTTCGGTTGCGTGGATTTCCAAGTGAGCGTCGACGCATTGTTGATCGCCGTCGCGGGGTGCAATCCGCCGTGCGTCAGTGGATAATTCCGAACCGGTACTCGCAACTCCGCTTGATTCCCCGCGACTCGTACCCAAGTTCCTTGACCACTGGCGACAACATCCACCGAACTCAGCACGGCAGCATGTTTGTCTGAAACGAGGTGCGTAAATACCCCACGCGGGTAGATGCCACGAACAACACCGTCTCCATCCGGTTGCAAGGCGAACGATCCCGCTGGGCTTGCTACGTAGGTCGTCCCGTTGCCGTTCGTGAACCATTTGTCCGCTTGCTTTGGATCACGGAGATCGAAGTAGAACTCGGCGTTTGCAATCGCATTGGCATTTTGCGTGTCGATGCGACGTATTTCGTTTTGGTGTTGTTCCACGACCGATGGGTATTTGTCCGGTGAGACATTACTCAAGACCTGCCAAAGCCCAAGCGGGTCGCGGATGGCATCGATGTCGTTCAGTTTTTCGTCGATGTCTTTGAGGCGATCGGGAATTTTGTCGACTTCACTCAGCCAGAACGTGCTCAACTCACGACGAATTTCCTTTTTGAGTTCTTGAATATCCGATGTGTTCGTGGCGAGTTTCTCGGGGGTGTCGATTAGTACGGTCGAGGGGCGACTGCTGATCATCATGCCGAACAGCCGATAGAAATCCTTCTGGCTGATGGGGTCGAACTTGTGGTTATGACAACGCGCACATGAGACGGTCACGCCCAGCATCGCCTTGGAAATCACATCGATTTGGTTATCGGTGAACGTGATCTGCTCGCCATACGCGTCTGTCACACCGAAGCCGTGCGGCACCATTCGCAGATGTGCCGGGCCGATTGCGGATTCGTTAAGTTCGAGTGCGTGGTTGAGACGCGGGTTTTCGAGCAAGTCGCCAGCGAGGTGTTCGATCAGGAGTTGGTCGTAAGGCACATCTGAGTTCAGGGCACGGATGAGGTATTCGCGATACTCGCTCGCATAGGGAATCGGCGGGTCGCCTTCGCTGCCGTGCGTTTCTGCGTAGCGGTACCAGTCCATCCAATGTCGTGCCCACCGCTCCCCGAACGCATTGGACGCGAGGAGTTCATCGACCAACTTGCCATACGCTTCCTCTGACGGATTAGCCAGAAACTCGGCGGTGCGTTCAGGCGTGGGTGGCAAACCGGTCAGGATCAGACTGACGCGGCGAATCAACGTGGCTGGGTCGGCCAGCGGTTGGGGCGACAAACCTGCTTCATGCATGCGTGCAAATACGAATCGATCAATCGGCGTGCCTGACCACTCATCATCGTCGACCTGCGGAACCGGGTGTTCCTTCACCGGCTGGAACGACCACCAGCGTTTGCGTTCCTCGCGAGTTTCCTCCCACGACTTGTTCGATTTCAAATCGTCTTTGGTCGGTTTGGTCAAACGTGGATCGTACGCCCCGGTGCGAATCCATTCGGCGAAGTCCTGGATGATCACTGCATCCAGCTGCGGAGCGTTCGCGGGCATCTCGTAACCATTTTTGTGCTGCAATGCCCATAGCAACACGCTTTCCTCGGGCTTGCCCGGGACGATGATCTCGCCCGAGTCCCCGCCCGTAAGCACCGCTTGCCGATAGTCGAGAGCCAACCCGCCCTTTTTCTTATCAAGGCTGTTATGACACCCCGTACAATGTTCGACGAGCACAGGGCGAATCTTGGTTTCGAAGAATTCGAGCTTCGCCGCATCATTCGCCAGACCAACGGACGAAACGCAGCCAAACGCCAAACCAACCAACAAGAAACATCTCATAACAACCGTCCCGACAAATCACGCTCTGCGGACCGTGAAGAACTCGGCAATCAGAAAAACCGACACGCGGATAGTTGCTCCACACATACCGGGAACAATCAATGGCTGTCAATGCGTTGACTGTTATTCTGCCTTGTTGAGACACAGTCGAAGTGAATCTTATCCAGTCGGCCAAATGCTAATGAAATACTTGCTGGATGGTTTTCGGTTGGTGTCGGGAAGGTGTTCCACGAAGCCACATTGATCGAGCAAATTGAAGACTTCTTCATGGATTTCGAGGACATTAACCGTTTGCAGCAACAACACTCCACCCGGCTTCAACAATTCATGGAACCGAAGCAGGGATCGCCGCCAATATTCTGCCGTTGAACGCCGCAAACTGTTCTGACAGTGGATCACGTCAAATCCGCCAATTGCCAAGTCCAACGTGAACCAATCGCCAACGGAGTAATTCACCACCCCACCCGGGGATTGGAATTCCCGCAAGCGTTCGAGTGAGCGGGACGGATCTTCGACTAATGTCCAAGTACCGAGAGAATTACCATCTGACTGCCAGATCGGAATGCATTTGGCTAAGTCGGCTTCGGTCGACCGGTGACGCATGGCGAACTCGACTGCTGCAGGGCATATGTCGACAGCCGTCACTTCGAATCCCCAATAAGCCAAGACCTGAGGAAGCAAAGCGATCCCGCAACCGGCATCGAGAAGCTTTGTCGGTGACGATCGGGGCAACTCGCCAGCACTGATCAGCATCCGCATGAGTTGGTCGACTTCGCAGTAAACCGCGAATTCACATCGCCACGCGTTCTCTTCGGAAAACAATCGAGCGTAATGTGCTTGCCAGTACGGGGAACTGTTCCAATCCTCCGCTCGTAATTCGGTTAGCAGCGGGGGTCTCCAGACGTCAACTTTCTCATCCGGTGCCATAGAGTCGGCACTAGATTTCTTGCGTCGAAACCAACCAAACAACTCGATTCCTCCACCAGTCCTTTACTAACGCCCCTCGATTTTACCAAGAAACTCCCCGATCTTCGCACGGATTTCATCGCGGATGCGGCGGAACACGACTAATTTTTCTTCGTGCGAGCCTGTGGCGTCGGCGGGGTCCTCGAAGGGCCAATGGAGTTTTTCCGCCGCATTCGGAAACGTCGGACAAGCTTCGTTGGCGTTGTCGCAGACGGTGATCACCAAGTCGATTTGCTCATTGAGAAACTGATCGAGATGCTTACTCTCGGCGTTCGACAAATCGATGCCAACTTCCTGCATCACTTCAATCGCGAGTGGATGCACATAGCCTGCCGGTTTGGAACCTGCGGAGTCGGCTTTCCATTCACCTTCGCCGAGTTGGTTCCAAAAAGCGTCCGCCATTTGCGAGCGGCACGAGTTTCCAGTGCATAGAATCAGAACTCGTTTGGACATTTTCGTCGCGCTCCCAGGCGGGGTGAATTGGTGAATCGGAATCTCGCTGATATCATGCGGACTTCGCGCTCCTTTGCAATCCAAACCACGGCGAAAGTCCGTTTATGAAGACACTTTTAACAACCGAGGAAATCGCCGACCGGGTGCGTCATCTCGGAGAACAGATCACCAGCGACATCGGCGACGAACCGTTGACCGTAATCGGTGTTCTTACAGGAAGTTTGATCTTCCTCGCCGACCTCGTCCGCAAGATCGAGACGCCAACCCAAATTGGATTGATTCAAGCTTCGAGTTACCGCGGCACCGCGACTCGGCCGGGAGAACTGACGGTCGACTTCTCACTGCTTCCAGACATCGCCAATCGGAACGTGCTGCTTGTCGATGACATTCTGGACACCGGTCGGACCCTGTCGCGACTGATGGAACATTTGAGTGCGCAGAATCTCAAGTCACTCCGGACCGCAGCGCTGTTATGGAAGACCGAACGGACGGAAGTGGATCTTCAACCGAATTACGTCGGGTTCGAAATCCCGGACGAATTCGTCGTCGGCTACGGACTCGACTACAACGACCATTACCGGCATCTGCCACACATCGCCGTGTTGGAAGATGGTGATCTGTAATTGTCGTCACTTCATTGAACTTCATCCCTCTAAGCCGCTGACATGTCGGCGGACCGACCGTGTGCGGTCGGCTTGGTAAAACGGGGATACACGACGAAGATAGCGCAGCAAAAAAACCGGTTCGCGGCGGATTTGCCGTGAACCGGTTAAACGGAATCTATATTTTCGCAATCGCGACGCATCGCGAGCTTTACTTCGAGCTTCCGTTCACGAGTTTGGTCGTTATGCAGGATGAACTGCTTGGGCCCCGTCCCTGAAACCTGGGCGGACCATCCACAAGCAATCGCTTGGCATCGGGGCGTTGGAACATCGTCGCTTCGATAGTCCGAAGAAATTGCTCGCAGGCGAGCAATCCGTGGGGCCATTCCCGTCGACAGCGTTCGAATGCGTCCGATTAGGCGATCTGCTTTTTGCGACCGACCAATGTCCGAATCCGTTCGGCCAACAGGGCAGCGTCGAAAGGCTTCCGAAAAGTCTCGTTGAACAGAGTGCGGTCGAAACCGCTTTGACTGTCTTCATCGCTTAATAAGCCAATGAGGACCGTCTCAGTGTATTCATTGTTGCGTTTGAGGTTTTGGGCAATCATCAGGGCTTCATTACGGCCCATGGTGAAGTCCACAACCACGCAGTCAGGGTGTAGGCTTTCGGCTTGAATACCAGCCTCAAACCCACTGGCGGCGGATTCGATTTTAAAATCGTTCTCGCCCATCATATCTGTCAGGCTGTTTCGCACTGGGGCATCGGCCCCCACGAGAAGCACCTTGCCCATGGCCTCGTCCTCGAGTTCGCCCAGCGGCATGCCGTGCTCTTTCAAGAAACGAATTAGGTGTTCGCGGGGGATTCGGCGGTCTTGGGAACCGGGGATCCGGTATCCACGAAGACGGCCAGAATCAAACCATTTGCTGACAGTGCGAGGTGCCACCTTACAGATCTTGGCTACTTGTCCAGTAGTGAAGATCGTCCTCATCGCGGGCTCTCCAATAATCGATCATGCCAACAAAGAGGGTTTGTCGGGCCCTCCGGATACTCACCCCTAACACAACGGTTGGCACTTCCTGGCCGGTTCTGGGTCTTAAAAAGACCAGGCTCCATGACGGACATTGCCGTTGCGGTCATTGGGTTGGGGTTCGAATCAAGGTGGATTGGGCTTTCGGCGAAAACCCGATTTCTCCTGGTTGACATTGCGACACCAAGCAGGAACGCTCAGTCCCCACCGGTGCGTGAAAAGGAATCCATCGATCGAAATCACAAGCTGTCGCGGCAGTGCAAATCGCACTTGACACAACGGGAAGGGGCAAGGCAGGACCAACAACCAATCGCCAAAGGTTGTCAGTTTCAGCGGCAGGACACTACCGGACCGATCGCAACGCTCGCTTGATCACGCGAACTTTCGATGAAAGCACAACGCGATCCTGCGACCATCCCGGCCGGAAACCGATACTGTATCTACCCCCCAAGTCGATGTCCGCATCTTCCGCATCCTGAAACTTCGCCTTACAATTGTTGAGAGACGATTCTCAGGAAGTTTTGGAGTTGGTCATCTAATACATTGTATCGTTCCGCTGGTTATGACTTCTTTAGCGAGTTTGTCTTGACAGACTTCCGCTTGTTTGCTCTCGAAGCGATTTCCCGATTCGAACGATCAATTCGTCTAAGCAGTTCGCATGCCTAATAACACCGTTTCCCCTGGCGAATACGAGAGCTTGATTCAAAAACCATCGTTTTCCCCTGGCAATGCAGCTTCTGCGTAGGCGTTAGAACCGGTATATTTTGACCGACAAGCGATTTCGAAAAATTGATTCGAAGCAAAATCGTTGTAATCTTGGGAACAGATTTTGGCGGATTTTTCACACCAGTTTCGCATTCCCATTGAGGAACGGCGTCGAAAAGTCGCCTGAGACCGGAAGTTCAGGTCTTGGTTTCGGATTATCGAGAAACCCGAGACTGACCGGTTCCGTTTTGGGCACTTCAGCGGCATAATATGCGGAAACGCCCGGCCGCTTCGCGGCTACCCCGCTGGTTTCCATGATTGTTCTGCTTCCATGCCCGCTGCGAAAAAGAAAAATACAAACGATTCCGCCGACCTGCCCATTCGCGTATTGATCATCGATGACGACGAAGCCCATGGCCAAACCGTCGCTGAGTGTCTAGAGCGCGCGGGCAGCGAGTGTACGGTTGCAGCTTCCGGACAGCAGGGGGCTCAACTCATCGAAAGCGAAACCTACGACGTCGTCATCACCGACCTGAAGATGGAAGGCATCGACGGCTTACAAATTTTGCGGAAGGCCAAAGAAGAACTGCCCGACGCGGGTGTGATCTTGCTCACCGGACACGGTTCGATTCAATCTGCCGTCACCGCTATGCAACACGGTGCGTATACATATCTTCTCAAACCATTAGACGTCAAAGAATTGCAGGACGCCGTCATTCATGCGGCCGATCGACTGCGGTTGATTCGCCGGAACCAGGAACTGCGTCGGCAACTTGATGAACGGTTCGGTTTCGAAGGCATCATCGGCAACAGCCCCCAGATGCAGCAAGTCATCGAACGGCTCAAAGCGGTCGCACCGACCGATGCGAGTTGTTTGATCACTGGCGAAAACGGCACCGGGAAAGATTTGGTCGCGCGGGCGATTCACCAGAACAGCAACCGCAAAAGCAAGCCCTTCGTACCGATCAACGTCGCTGCGATTCCCGAGACAATCTTGGAAAGCGAACTCTTCGGACACGAACCAGGTTCGTTCACCGGCGCGACCGCCAAACGGATCGGCAAATTTGAATACGCCAACGGTGGAACACTCTTCCTCGACGAAGTCGGTGAGATGCCGTTGGACACTCAGGTCAAACTCCTTCGCGTGCTCGAAGACCGAAAAATCACGCGGCTCGGGTCCAACGAAGAGATCCCAGTCAACGTGCGTCTGATCGCTGCGACCAATGCGGATCTGAAAACGATGGTTGAGGAGAAGAAGTTTCGCATCGACCTGTATCACCGCTTGAAAGTCGTGTCGATCCGACTGCCATCGCTACGGGAACGTCGCGGGGATATCACGCTGCTGATGGATCACTTCTTCCGCGAACTGTCTGAAAAGACCGGCAAGGAGTGTCATGGGTTTTCCAAAGCGGCCCGGCAGATCATGATGAAGTATCACTGGCCTGGAAACATCCGTGAACTTCGGCACACCATCGAGGCAATGTTGATCCTCGACGTTGATGGATTGCTCGACGTCGACGATCTACCGATGGAACTCCGCGAAAGCGTACAAGGCGAATCTGATGACACGCCCCTCGAACAAGCCGTCGGCACGGAACACTTGATCGGTCAAACCTTGGAGGATGTCGAACGCTATTATATCGAGCGTGCACTCGAACTCGCAGAAGGGAACCGCCAGGAAGCCGCGAACACGCTGGGTATCAGCGAACGTACACTGTACCGCAAAATCAAAGATTACGGTGCAGAGGGTGTCAAACCGTAGATTGCGAACTGAGGGTCATCGATGCCTCTCGACATCAATCAATTTTGGCGTGACTCTGCCGACGACTCGGGCATCGCGAGGGCAGACATCTCTGCTTGGGAGTCCCGAACCCAAGTCGCGCTTCCGGCGATCTTGCAAAAACTGCTGACTCTGCGGAACGGGGGATACGTCAATCGATGCGAACTTGAAATTCTTCCGCTCGATGATATCAAGCCTTTGGAAGAGGAAGAGCGGGAGTGGATCGAGTGGGATTTGGAAGACGAAGTCGAGAATTACGACCCCAGCCGAGTGTTCGTTTTCTGTCACGAACACTTATTAGGTGGGGCGTACTTCCTCGACTACAACCGTCATGGTCCCCAACACGAACCACTCGTCTTGGAATATTTCTCCGATCCAGGTGATGCCAGATTCGCAGCAAATTCCGTGACGGAGTTCCTGGAATCCTTCCTGACCCGTTCGACCGAACCGCTGGTGAACTGGCAGGAAACCGAGGACTTACAAACGGTAGCGCAGGAATCGATTGATCTTAGTCGGCTCTGGGGCACATCGGCTCGGATCGACCAGATTCTCGGTGTCTTCGAAGATCGTTTGATGTTCTTTCAACGCGAAGAGACTCCGGAAGGCATCCGGCTGAGCAAAACTCTGCTGCCACAACCGTTAGATGCGGATTGGGCACGAATCGCGCCGTACCGACCGAACCCGCTTACCACGTACACACTCCATCTACAGCCGCAAGACACGGATGGGATTGTCGAGGAGGAATCGATCCAGGATGGCGACGGTTCGTGGAAGAACACTCGGAACGAAGGAGTTCCGGTTTACGTCTTGTTCGAATCCCGCAGCAAAGATGTCCTCAACCGGTTGAAATCGCAACTCTTTTAAGAACAAGTACCTTTTACGTCGGCACAGCTACCCCGGTCCCGGAACAGGTTTGACATGCCTCAATGACATTGAGACCGACGTAACTTCCGCTTCCGCCGCAATCGGGACACTCACTTGGTTTCGCTGCGGTATAGACAATGAACTCCAAATGCCCATCATGACAGGCGGACGAATCAATCACGATGTCGCGGGCTGGTTTTCGACGGTCCCGCGTTCGGTACAGCAACCGCCGAACGGCCTCGCCTTGTGATCGCCCAATTTGGACCTCTTCGGGCAACTCAGAAAACCACGCCGTCCACAATCCGCCGAGGTCACGTTCGACAACGATCCGATTCATTATCAGGCTCCGGTCCGGAACAGAGACTTCGCCCGATTATACCGAATTTGCTATGCAGGGAAATCAGGTGGACCAAATTTCTTGTCGCTGCGATGAAGCACCGAATATCTCTGGGAATTATTTTGAAGAATGATTCACAAAGACAGCCGGAGTATTGTCGGCAGGTTTTCCAGTTTCGTACAGTGGCCAGGATCTTGTTGTAGTCGACTTCCCGACGAAATTTCTTTTGCACCCATCCGAGACGTCTCGTGCTCAAATCCTCGCTGTTCTGGAAGCTGTTTTTGCGATACGCGATTTTGACGACGGTATCGACCGTACTCATCGCATATGTGGCAACATCAACGCAGTCCGCGGTTTCCGAGGAACAATGTCATCAGCGTCTGCTCGACACTGCAACTGCGGTGCGTTTGCTGATTGGCGACGATTGGTCTGGAGAGATCGCGGATAATCAGCTTCACCAACTGCAGGAACTTTCCCGAGAACGGCAATTGGGGCTATGTCTGATTGATCATAACGACACGCCGGTGGTTCGTCTGTCGGAAGGTCATCATTTTCGTTTCAAGCCGCTACCCATGCAGCAAATCCGGGAAGCCGCTCGCACTGGTCGGGCGATTTTTCCGAAGAAAAGTCATCCGCTGGAACCCGATCGCATGTTTGTCGCCGGACGGTTGAGTGGAGAAGACGGAACTGGATATGTGCAGGTCAGTACGGATCTCACCGCGATCCATCGGGATGTGGCGATGATCTCCGGACGAATTTGGCTCGTGGCAGCAGTGGCCGCACTTGGTGCATTGGGGGTTCTGGGTGTTGCTGTCTCGCAGGTCATTCGCCCGCTGACAAGTCTGACCAAAGCCGCCGACGGAATGGCGAAGGGCGATCTGGCTCAAAAGGTATCAGTGACAACACGGGACGAAGTGGGCACGCTCACGCAGGCTTTCAATTCGATGAGCGATCAACTTGCCGATCGCGTCGCAGAGATGCAACGCAAGAATCGCGAGGTTGCCGAGAACAGCGAACGACTGCGAACGGTGCTCGCCGGTATGGTCGAAGGTGTGCTAGCGGTCGATCAGTCCTTTCGTATCCTATTCGCCAACCGAGCGGTCGCGCGTTTCTTCGACATCTCGAGCACGGAAGTGGTCGGGCGGCCGGTATTCGAAGTTATTCGAAAAACGGAAGTGATTGATCTCGTACGGGAAACTCTGCGTGGAGAGTCCTCGAAATCCGCGGAAATTCAGTTGTCGCGAAGCCAACAAGATGTGAAATTGTTCGCGAATGCGTTGCCGGGAAATCCCTGCCCGGGAGTTGTGCTGGTCTTTCACGACGTCACGGAACTTCGTCGCCTGGAAAATCTTCGCCGCGATTTTGTCTCCAACGTCTCCCACGAATTGAAGACGCCGTTGGCGTCCATTCAGGCATACGCCAGCACTTTGCTGGATGGGGCATTAGAGGATGAAGCGGTCAACCGGCGATTTCTGGAACAGATTGAAGATCAAGTCGATCGGTTACACACGTTGATTCTCGACTTGTTGAGCCTTGCAAAAATTGAATCCGGTCATGAAGTCTTCGATCTCATGCCGGTGCCGCTCGATGAACTGGCCGAGTCGGTTCTATCAGGTATCCAGCAACGGGCGGACGCGAAGAATGTCCGGCTGAATTTAGAAGCCTCCGACCGCATACTCTATGTCAATGCAGACGCAGAGGGTCTGCGGACGATTCTGGACAACCTGGTAGACAATGCGCTCAAGTACACGCCGAGTGAGGGAGAAATCACAATTGGTTGGTATGCGGAATCGAATCAGATCGTCATCTTGGTGCAAGACACTGGCTGTGGGATTCCCATGCAAGATCACCAGCGAATTTTCGAGCGATTCTATCGAGTCGACAAAGCTCGCTCTCGAGAATTGGGTGGCACGGGGCTGGGCTTGTCGATTGTCAAGCACCTAACGCAGGTCTTTGGCGGTAGTGTGAGCCTAGCCAGTGAAGTGGGTGAAGGCACCACGTTTAAAGTTCGGCTCCCACGGGCAATTCCAGCTGACGTCTCTTTAGAAAGTCGTTCGCTCGATTGATGACTCAGGCGAGACGACGAGGAAACCCGATATGGATCAAATTCAGCAACTTCGCGAGCAATTGGTGTGGTTGATTGAGACGGGCCACGCTCATATCTCATTCGAAAATGCCATTGCGGATTTACCAAGCGAGTTCCGCGGTCTGACGCCATCGAATGTCGAACATTCGCCCTGGGAACTTTTGGAGCATCTTCGACTTTGCCAATGGGACATTCTGGAATTCAGCCGAGATGCTTCCCACGTTTCGCCGGTATTCCCCGATGGTTATTGGCCGCCCACGAAAGCCCCAGCGGACGACGCAGCTTGGGACGCCAGTATCGCGTCGTTTCTCGCGGATCGAAAAGCGATGGTAGAACTTGTCTGTGACCCGTCAACCGATCTGTTCGTACCGATTCCCCATGGCGATGGACAAACAATTCTGCGTGAAGCCATGCTCGTCGCAGACCACAATGCCTACCACATCGGCCAATTGATCATTGTCCGGAAAGCGCTGGGGTGTTGGGAATGATTGGTCAGGTGTCACAGATCAGGAATCAGCGTTGATGTTTCCCCTGTTTCCTGAATCCTAGCATCAGACCGTCGCGTACAAGCCGTTCATAATCCAGTGGTTGATCTGACGAAGCATCGGACGAGTCACTTCGTGCCCGCCGGATTCGATGGCGATTGTCACGTCGAGCGGAGCGGCTTGCAACACGCGTTTTGCGTTCAAGACATTGATTGCCGAGCACTCGTCGTCGGCATCACCGGCGATTAACAGGGCCCGTCGCGTTTCGACTTCACCGGTTTCCGAGCCGGGCAGATTTTGGAAGTCCATTAATGTCGGCAGTTCCCCACACATCGACACAACTCCGCCGTACCATTCCGGATGTCGCAGCACGAGTTGCATTGCGGTTGTCGCACCGGTATCGAAACCCGCCAGGATGACACGCTCGCTATGCACGTTGAACACCCGACGCAGTTGGCAAACCGTGGCGTACAGCTCGGATTCGAGTTTCGCCAATCCCTCCGGCGAACGGTCCCAACTGTACCCGCCGGATTCCTGTTTTTCCGGAGCGCGTAGTGACAGTCCGATATAGTTCCGGGAACTGATGCCGGAAATCCCCGAGAACATCTCGAACTCGGTTCCGCCGTCGCCGTGCAACCACAGAATCAACGGATAAGCGTAGTTCGGCTCGTATTTTTCTGGAAGAAACAAGCCGGTCGGTCGTCGTCGCGGATGCAAGTTTCGCACGACGCAACGACAGGGGCCCTCGTCGGTATTCAGCTCGTCGGCCAACCCCAGGCAATCTTCGGCGACCATCGCGTCCAACTCTGGCGTGTTGTTGGTCGGAGTCTCCCCGACAGGCCGGAGATTGGTCCAGAATTGCGGCGCCGGAACGGACGGCTCGGTGGAGTCCAATTCGCCCTGGTGGTGCAACCAAAATTGATCGCTAAAGCGGGAGTTCATCGTGCAGATCCTTCGAATGCGTATTCAGGCCGATCAGCCGTTTGCGGTTCCGTTCGGAAAGCCGAGCGAAGATCCGCGAGAGGGAATAACCGTCCGGGGCAGGCGGTTGTCTTGAGGTCACCGTGACCGAAAATCCGATCCGGCGGAATTTGATAGTCGTCCGAAAGTCGCGTCACCAATCCCGTGAGCGACTCGATTTGGGCGGTCGTGGGAGCTGTCTTTTCAAAGTTTCCGATCAAGGCGATCCCGATTCCATGTTCGTTATACTCTTTCCGTCCCGCGTGAGCGCCGTGCATCTGCCCACGCCACCGGAACGTTTCTTCCACTTGACCGTCTTCCATGCCTTGGCCATTGCCAATCACAAAATGATATCCAATGCCCAGCCACTTCCGGGCCAAGTGCGTTTGATGAATGCTTTCGACATTCCCTTGTTCCGTTGCCGTATGATGCACCACAATCGCGGTCCAGTCACGAGCCGATTGACTCGGATTCGCGACCGTTTCCAAATCCGTCGTTGGTGGATCTGGTTGGGTAGTTCGGTGAGACGCTTTCGTCTCGATGGGTTGAGCGGCTGGTGAATCCGATGAGGTCGACACGACATCGACCAGGGAAGTCGAAGATGTCGACGAGACCGCATCGGCCGATTCCGCCGGACACCCCGCAGCCGGGAGTGTGAAAGTTACAATGAGAACAAGACTTCGCATCGTCAAACTCACTGTGGCCGACCCGATTCCTACACCTTGTTTGAATCTCCCGGTCCGCCTGACCGTTACACTCCCTAAACTCTTCATTCGCCCAGGCTTTGCAACTACCAAGGACGAGTTGGAATCTACCGGTGACCGGAAAGAGTGTCAACGGCGTCTTTCGCCGATCCAGATCGCTTCGCGTCGAAATCGTTTTCTCAGGGCCGTGGGAGTTCTGGTTACGGAAATTGGTTAGGTTAGGAGACCCGGAAAACCTGCCTTATTCCTGGCGTAAACCTCCCAGGTTCTCCAAATGGTGCATTGAACCCGATATCCGTCGTTTTCAGCGACCAAGCGGTATTCGACTACTTTCGAACACACGGAGTGGATCAATCGTCGGGCCGTGCGTTATCGTTCTCCTTTTGTGATTCGTTGACAACCATTTGACCGGATCGAATTGATGAGCGTTGTGCTGGCGATCGATGTTGGCAACAGTTTTAATAAGGTGGGATTGTTTCAGATAGAAGCTGCCAACAGCCTACCGACGTGTCTCCGGTCCCGGAGCGTACGTGCGGACCAACCTTTTCCCTGGTCTGAGATCGCGAGTTGGTCGGAGTGGTGCGGAAGTTCCAGCGTGATTGCCACGACGAATCCGAGTCATAAGACGAATTTGTTAGCAGCCTGGCCTGGGAATTATTCGTCGCCTCACGAGATTACCTCCCCCACGGAAATCGGGTTGCCAATTGATTTGCTAGAGCCGCAGCGAGTGGGAATTGATCGGGTTTTGAACGCACTGGCGGCAAACCGCATTCGTGTCCCGCATTGTCCTGTCATCATTGTCGATTCCGGAACCGCGACGACGGTGGACGTCGTTACCAAGGATGGCGTATTTGTCGGTGGAGCAATTTTGCCGGGGTTCGAATTGGCGGCTCGTTCGTTACACCGATACACCGCGTTGTTGCCGTTGATTCCGATTGACGAATTGCATGAATCCGAACCGGCCCCCATCGGTAACGAAACCCGCTCTGCACTCCGCAGCGGTTTGTTCTGGGGCCAGATCGGTGCGGTGCGGGAGTTGGTTTCGCGGGTCAATCAATCTTTGGGAATGCCGCCGGAGAGCGAAGCGACGTTGATCCTCACCGGCGGCGGTTCCGAGTTGTTGCGTCCCTATTTTCCCGATGCAATGCATGCACCGCATCTGGCGCTTCAAGGTCTGGCGTTAGCGGCTTTGCAAAACCCATCGAGGTAGCCGGGATTGAATCCCCACGAAGATGCCCAGTTTCGACGCTTGCTTGCCGACAGCTGACCAGTTAAAAGAGCAAGCAACACACCATCGATCCGCCAACTCAACGAAAATCAAGGAGCGTCGTCCCATGTCTAGTCCCATTCGAGTCGCTGTCACCGGAGCCGCCGGTAACATCGGGTATGCATTGGCGTTCCGTTTGGCATCGGGCGAGGTGTTTGGTCCCGATCAATCGGTCATTTTGCATCTTGTCGAGATTCCACCCGCGTTGCCGGCGTTGGACGGCGTGGAAATGGAACTCGACGACTGTGCGTTCCCGACGCTGGCTGGCGTGGAGAAACACAGCAGCGACGATCTCGAAAAAGGCTTTGGCGATTGCAACTGGGTTCTATGCGTCGGGAGTGTGCCTCGGAAACAGGGTATGGAACGGGGCGATCTGATTCGTGTCAACGGCCCGATTTTCACCAGCACCGGCAAAGCCATCGCGTCATCTGCGGCGAAAGATGTTCGCGTGGTAGTTGTCGGGAATCCGTGTAACACCAACTGTCTGATTGCGATGGCGAACGCTCCCGATGTCCCACGTGATCGGTGGTACGCAATGACCCGGCTCGACCAAAACCGCGCGATGACGCAACTTGCTCAGAAAGCCGGGCAACCCGTTTCGAGCGTGAAAAACGTCACCATTTGGGGGAACCACTCCGCCACGCAATACCCGGACTTCTATCACGCGGAAATCGGTGGCAAACCGGCGACAGATGTCATCTCCGATCATGAATGGCTACAAGGCGATTTCATCACGACCGTCCAAAAACGTGGTGCCGCCGTGATTCAAGCCCGCGGGGCTTCCAGCGCAGCGTCGGCGGCCAATGCTTGCTTGGATACCGTCAAAAGTGTGATTCGCCCAACACCTGCGGGAGAGACGTTCAGTGCCGCGATTTGTTCGGACGGAAGTTACGGTGTCGACGAGGGATTGATCAGTTCCTTCCCGCTGACCAGTGACGGTTCGACTTGGAGCATCGTGCAAGGGCAGGAGCATAACGAATTCGCTCAGGCCAAGATCGACGCCACGATTGCGGAACTCAAAGAAGAACGAGACACCGTCAAGGACTTGCTGCCGTAATCGCAAGCAGTATGCATTCATTTTCGACTTCGGGAGAAACGTTGTGATCGTCGCGCTCACCGGCGTTTCCGGATCTGGTAAGACGGCCGTCGGACGGGCTTTAGCCGAGCGATTAGGCAGCCCGTTCGTCGACGCCGACGATTATCATCCTGAAACAAACGTCCAGAAAATGTCGAGCGGTCATCCGCTGAATGACGATGATCGACGTCCTTGGCTGGAAGCGTTGGCACAAACGATCGACGAACTTTGCGCCAAGAACATTCGCGTTATCCTAGCCTGCTCTGCTCTGAAACACGATTACCAAAAGATTCTGCAAACGGCCGATGACTGCGTACGGTTCGTGTTGCTGCACGGGTCTTTCGAATTGATTCAATCGAGAATGCAGAAACGTCGCGGGCATTTTATGCCGTCGTCTTTGTTGCAAAGCCAATTCGAAACTCTGGAGATACCAGCAGACGCTCTCCAGGTCGACGTGACTCCGTCGATTCCGGAGATTGTGGATGAGATCATCGAACGGCTTCAGCTGAAAACGTAGTCCGAATGCAACCGCTGGATGATGTCTTCCAATATCGCCCCCTCGACGACGAACACGGTGTGTATGTCTCGACACTGCCGCCGAATGTTCGCGAAGAAACCGCCGATTTCGAAACCCTATGGAATTTGCATCCGGCTGATTATCCCGAGATTTTTCTCCACGGGCGGAACGTTAAGATTCCGCGTTGGCAGCAGGCGTTCGGTGAAGACTATCATTTCTCCGGAAAAGTCAGTCGTGGTCTGCCGATTCCCGAAGGACTGATATCCATTTGGCAATGGGCATGTCAGGCGGTCGATACGCGACTGAACGGGTTGCTTCTCAACTGGTACGACGCCCAACTCGGGCACTACATTGGAAAGCACCGTGATTCAACAACCCACATGATCGAGAACGCACCGATAGTCACGGTTTCACTCGGTGAAGAACGCACTTTCCGACTGCGGCCCTACGGCGGACAGGGTTTTCAAGACATCTCCATGCCAGATGGAACTGTTATTGTCGTGCCCTACTCCACGAATCTGGCTTGGACGCATGAAGTCCCAAAGTCGACACGTGCGAAACACCGCCGTATTTCCATTACGCTTCGAGCTTTTGAAACGAATTCATGACCGATCCGCAAACACTGCGACAATGGGACAACGAGCACGTTTGGCATCCCTTTGCACCGATGTCCGCCTTTCGAGCGGAAGGTGTACCGATCATCGAAAGGGCGGACGGATTCGACTTGATCGATGTCGAAGGTCGTCGTTATCTCGATGGTATATCGGCGTTGTGGTGCAATGTGCACGGTCATCGCGTACCGGCCATCGACGCGGCCATCAAAGAGCAAATTGATCGCGTTTCCCACTCGACGTTATTAGGATCATCGAACACACCATCAATCGAACTCGCCAAGCAGTTAGTCGAACTGTCGCCGCCGGGTTTGACGAAAGTCTTCTATTCCGACAGCGGTTCGACTGCCGTTGAAGCGGCCTTGAAAATCGCCTACCAATTCCATCGACAGAAACCGACTCCCGAACCGGACCGAGATCTGTTCGTGTGTCTGGGGGATGCCTACCACGGAGACACGGTCGGGTCGGTAAGTGTCGGCGGAATGCCTTTGTTTCATGGCATCTATCGAAACTTGCTGTTCAAGACACTGCGAATTCCCGCACCGGTGGCGTTGCATCATCCTCCGGAACTTACGAAGGAAGCGTATTTGGCATGGTGCTTTCAAGAAGCTGAAGACGTCATCAAAGAGCATGCCGACCGAATTGCCGGTGTGGTCGTGGAACCGCTCGTGCAAGGAGCCGCCGGCATCTGGGTGCATCCACCGGGTTACTTGAAACATCTCCGCAAGCTGACTGCAGACCATGGAATTCCGTTGATTGCAGACGAAGTCGCCGTCGGTTTTGGTCGGACTGGGACAATGTTCGCCTGCGAACAAGAAGATGTGTCGCCGGATATTCTCTGTGTCGCGAAGGGGTTGTCCGGGGGATACCTTCCGTTGGCGGCAACGCTCGCGACTGACGAGATCTACGAGGCGTTTTTAGGCGAGCCATCCGAAGGGCGAACCTTCTACCACGGCCACACGTTCACAGGAAATCCGCTCGGATGTGCAGCGGCACTCGCGAGTTTACGATTGTTTCAAGAGAACAACCTGCTCGAACAGATCAACCAGAACGCCGCGTTGCTACACGATCGGTTGGCTATCTTGGACGATCATCCGCACGTTGCAGAGGTTCGCCAAAAGGGATTGATGGTGGGCATCGAACTGGTGGCCAACCGCCCCATGATGACATCTTTCCCTAGCGAATTACGGATCGGGCACGAAGTCACAGTCGCTGCTCGCGAACGCGGAGTTATCATCCGTCCGCTCGGTGACGTGGTTGTGCTGATGCCAGCACCGGCGATGCCACAGGAATCATTGGAACGATTAGTCGATGTCACCGTAGAGTCCATCGATGCAGTGACCAAATCGTTCGGAAGCCCGTCCTCGTGATTCATCCCAATGTTGCCATCCGATCGGCAGACGTTTATCTTAGAACAGCTGACTTTTGATCGTAGCGATTTCTGTCTCGTGGAAGCCAGAACGTACAGGATTTCTAGGTCTTTCACAGACTCAGAAGACCACGATACGGTCTCGAAGACGTCGATGTCGTTGTCATAATGAATCAATTGAGGAAACCGATGCGGATATTTGGCCTTGCTTGTGTGTCTCTTGTATTGCTGATTCAGTCGGCTGCAGCGGAGAATTGGCCCGCATTTCGGGGACCACGCGGCGACGGAACCACACCGGCGACGGGCGTTCCCGTCGAGTGGAGCGAGACTAAAAACATCGTCTGGAAGACGCCAATCCATGGGCGTGGTTGGTCCAGTCCCGTCGTGTGGGACAATCAAATTTGGTTGACCACCGCCACCGAAGACGGCACGAAACAGTCCGTCCTCTGCGTCGATGCGACGACTGGCGATGTGCTGCACGATATGGTCGTCTTCGAAAATGAAAACCCGCGGTTTTGTCATCCGTCGAACAGTTACGCCTCTTGCACCCCGACGATTGAAGACGGCCGTCTGTACGTGCACTTTGGCAGCTACGGAACAGCGGCCATCGACACAGCGACCGGCAAAAAGATCTGGGAGCGACGGGACTTGGAATGCGATCACTTCCGGGCACCGGCTTCTTCGCCGATTCTGTTCGAAGACGTGTTGATCGTCGCCTATGACGGATTCGATGTGCAATACGTCGTGGGCTTCGACAAACAAACCGGCGAAACCCGTTGGCGAACTCCTCGCGACATCGACTACAACACCGACAATGGCGACCGCAAAAAAGCCTACGCGACCGGTTTGGTCATCGAGGTCGCTGGTCAACCGCAAGTGATTCTGCCGAGCGCGACTGCAACCGTCGCCTATGAGCCGCTGACGGGAAAAGAAATTTGGCGAGTTCAACATGGCGGAATGAACGCGGCTTGCCGGCCGATTTATGGCAACGGTTTGCTCTATATCACCGCCGGTGACGGTGGCACCTCGCTAGTGGCGGTCCGTCCTGATGGGCAGGGAGATGTGACCGACACGCACATCGCTTGGAGCAGCGGCAAAAGCGTGCCGAAACGCTCGTCGCTGATTCTTAAAGACGACTTGCTATTTATGACGAACGATTCCGGCGTCATTTCTTGTCGAGATGCCAAGACCGGTGATGTTCATTGGATGAAGCGATTGGAAGGCGAATACTGGGCCTCTCCATTGCTCGCAGAAAACCGTCTGTATTTTTCGAGTAAAACCGGTTTGTCACCGGTCGTTGCGGCAAGTGCCGAATACGAACTCATCACCGAGAACCAACTCCAGGACGGTTTTAACGCCTCACCGGCGGTTGTCGAGAATGATTTCATCCTGCGAACGTTCACCCATCTCTACCGAGTGTCGAAGAAGTAGATCACTGCGTTTGAGCATACTTTCGGCGATACGCGAGCGGCGTGAGTCCCATGTGTCGCCGAAATTGCTTGGTAAAATAACTTTGATCGTAAAACCCCGAACTCTGAGCGATATTGGCCACACTCTGGTTCGTGGTGGTCAAAGATTGACAGGCCGCGTTGATTCGGACTCGCAGAATGTACTTTTGCGGCGTCATTTGAAAGATACTTTTAAAGCGACGATCAAATTGGCTGACCGACAAATGCACGAGTGACGCCAGCTCGCTGACTTCGATTTTTTCACCATAGTGCTGCACAACATAAGCGAGCACTCGTTCCATCTGTTGGTACGGTTGGACCAGCGACTCCGCTTTCTCGAAGTCCCGCATGGCCCCGGCAATCCCGATGACCTGGCCCCCGTCACCGAACAGCGGAATCTTGCTCGACACAAACCATTTCAGCGAACCATCGTGATCGGGAACTAGCCAGACTTGGTTGGGAATCGGCTGACGCCCCGCCATCACTCGACGATCCTCCGCAATATACTGATCCGCCAAATGACGAGGGTGAAAGTCGTGATCAGTCTTCCCGACCATCTGAAGTTCGCTACTGTAACCATGCATCGCAGCGGACGCTTTATTGACCTTCACGAATCGACTGTGCTGGTCCTTGGCGTAGAAATAGACCTCAGGCAGATAGTCAAAAAGCTCCGCAACATAAAGCTGATTGTCCAGCCGGGACAAGAACTGTTGCTGAAATTTGCGTGGGTCTTCCATGCGGAAATAATACCAAAAATTGCGGATTTTCTACAATGCGCAGACTGGAGGGCCGGGTAACTTCATAATCAATGCATCAATATTTGTTGAAAAGTGTCATAGGTTGTAGCGCTCGATTTCTCCACTGCGTTTCCGTTGAAAATCGAGTTTTTAGTCAGAAGAAACTATGCATTTCTTCGTTTTCGACCTACCGACCGAATGGCCCGGGAGTTTCCTGAATGCTCGCTCGATTGCTGTGCACACACACTCTGCTGATTGTCTTTCTCATCCCCTCCGCTTTGCACGCGAACGATACTGAGAATTCGCAACCGGTCAGTTTTTACAAAGACATCCGCCCGATCCTTCAGGCACATTGTCAAGGTTGTCATCAGCCCGCCAAAGCTAACGGCAAATACGTAATGACCGACTTTGCCAAAATGGTGGCGGGTGGGGAAAGCACGTTGAATGCCGTTGTGCCCGGCAAACCGGACGAAAGCTATCTGATCGAGCAGATTGTCCCCGATGCGGATGGCAAAGCCTTGATGCCCAAGGACAAGCCTGCTCTTGCGGAAGTGCAAATCGATTTGATTCGTCGTTGGATCGAACGGGGAGCCGTCGACGACACCCCAGAAAACGCCCGCGAACGATACGATCGCGACCATCCGCCAGTTTACACCCGTTTGCCAGTGGTGACGGCGATGGATTACTCGCCCGATGGCCAATTGCTGGCGGTGGCCGGTTTCCATGAAGTGCTGCTGCACCAAGCAGACGGCTCGAAAATTGTTGGCCGACTGATCGGTCTGTCGGACCGAATCCAATCTGTCGCCTTCTCACCGGATGGCACCAAATTGCTCGCCACCGGTGGACGCCCGGGTTTGACGGGTGAAGTCCAAGTCTGGGACGTCGCAAAGCAGGAATTATTGCTCTCGAAGCCGGTGACTTACGACACGGTCTACGGCGGAAGTTGGTCACCCGACGGCAAGTTGATTGCCTTCGGATGTGCGGATAACACCGTTCGCGTGATTAAGTCTGACACTGGTGAGCAAGTCGTTTTCCAAGGTGCCCACTCCGATTGGGTTCGGGATACTGTTTTCTCCGCCGACGGCGAACACTTGGCATCTGTCGGTCGTGACATGACGGTCAAACTCACCGAAGTCGCGACCGAACGTTTTGTCGACAACATAACGTCCATCACGCCCGGCGCTCTGAAAGGTGGGGTCACCAGTATCGCTCGACATCCCGAGCGTGATGAGATCGTCATTGGCGGTAGTGACGGTGTGCCAAAGCTCTATCGCATGGAACGACTGACCAAACGTGTCATCGGCGACGATGCCAATTTGTTCCGTCAGTTGCCGGGAATGACCGGGCGGATTTTCGATGTGGTCATCAGTGACGATGGCCGATGGATTGCGGCCGGTAGCAGTCTCGATGGTGCGGGCGAAGTCAGCATTTATCCGTACTCGTTCGATGCAACGCTGCCGGGCGACATGAAGACGATCATGGAGAAACAACCGCGACAGTGGAACGCGGACGAGAAAAAGAAAGCTGAGGAGTATTGGACGAAAGACGTCTCTCGCAAGGCCAAGCTTGGTGTGCCCTCCGGCGTGTACGCTCTCGCGTTCAGCCCCGATGGCGGCAAACTTGCGGCTGCCGGTGGTGATGGACAAGTTCGTCTGATCAGTTCCGAGACCGGGGCGATTGAATCGACCTTCCCCGCTGCTCCGCTTGCGAAAGAGGCCGTCACCATGATGGCCGGCGGGATCGAACCCAACCGCATTCGCACAACCGAGACCGTCGACCCCCGACCGTTGCCGGAAAATGTGCAACTCAAATCGCTCGAAGTCGAGCCGCTCACGATCTCCCTTGATGATCCATTCGCCTACACGCAACTGCTCGTGACCGGCATCACCACCGAAGGAGACCGTATCGACGTCACTCGGTTGGTTCAGGCACAACTGACGAAACCGTTGGTTCAAATCGATCCTACGGGACTCGTCCAACCGATCGCCGTCGGAGAGGGCTTTCTGAAACTTTCATTGAGCGATCAAACGGTCACTCTGCCTGTTAAGGTCAGTAATGTTGAACTGAATGCCGTCACAAGCGATTTCATTCGCGACGTGAACCCTGTTTTGTCCCGGTTGGGATGTAACCAGGGTACGTGTCATGGTTCGCTCAAAGGCAAAAACGGCTTCAAACTTTCTTTGCGAGGCTATGACGCGTTGTACGACATCCGTGCCCTGACGGACGATTTGTCCGGACGACGCGTGAACGTGGCCTCGCCCGATAACAGTTTGATGCTGCAAAAATCGACAGGCGCGGTACCGCATGTTGGTGGGCAACTCATTCAACCGGGGAATGCTCATTATCTCATCATTCGCAATTGGATCGCCGGTGGTGCCAAACTCGATTTGGATGTCGCTCGTGTCAGCGGTATCGATATTCTGCCCAAGAACCCTACGATTGGCCCGATTGGTGGTCGTCAGCAAGTGCGAGTCGTGGCGACATACACTGATGGGTCCAAACGAGATGTTACTCGCGAAGCATTCTTGGAAAGTGGTGACACGGAAATCGCGACCGCGAACACGAACGGTTTGATGTCCGCCCTGCGACGTGGGGAAGCTCCGATCCTCGCGCGATTCGAGGGTGCCTATGCAGCAACCACGCTGACTGTGATGGGTGACCGCACTGGTTTTGTCTGGAACGAGCCGCCGAAATTCAACAAGGTCGATGAATTTACAAGCGCTAAATGGCAACGCCTGAAAATTCAACCGTCCGAGATTTGCACCGATGATGAATTCATTCGTCGTGTGTATCTCGACTTGACCGGCTTGCCGCCAACCGCGGAGCAAGTCGAAAAATTCCTGGCCGACGACCGACCAACTCAGGAGAAACGCGGCGATCTCGTCGACACACTCATCGGCAACGAAGCCTTCGTAGAGTTTTGGACGAACAAATGGGCCGACTTGCTCCAAGTCAATGGCAAGTTCCTCGGCCGTGAAGGTGCGACGGCGTTTCGTCAATGGATTCGCGAACGCGTCGAGAAAAACATGCCGTACGATCAGTTCGCCCGGGAGATTCTCACCGCGAGTGGATCGAACCGAGAGAATCCTGCCGCTTCCTACTACAAGATTCTACGGGAACCGGTCGACATCATGGAGAACACGACACACCTCTTCCTAGGTGTACGGTTCAACTGCAATAAGTGCCACGATCACCCGTTCGAGAAATGGACTCAGGACCAATACTATGAGACGGCCGCATACTTCGCGCAAGTCGGTTTGAAGGCCGATCCGAAAAGTGGCAAACGTCGAATCGGCGGCACGGCCGTCGAAGGTGCGAAGCCGTTTTACGAGGAAGTCTACGATAAAGGTGACGGCGAAGTCGTGCATGACCGCACGGGCGAAGTCACTCCGCCGGAGTTCCCGTTTGAGGCGGAGTACCAGTCCGAAAGCGAGATGACTCGCCGCGAAAAACTTGCCGCCTGGATCACATCGCCCGATAACAAATACTTCGCGATGAGCTATGTCAATCGCTTGTGGGGTTACCTATACGGACGCGGCCTGATCGAACCGATCGACGACATTCGCGCTGGTAACCCGCCCACGAATCCGATGCTGCTGTCCTATTTGGAGCAGGAGTTCGTCGACAGCGGTTTTGACATGCGACACATTTTGCGAATGATTTGCAAATCGCGAACGTATCAACTTTCTGTCGCCACGAACCGCTGGAACAAAGACGATACGTTAAACTTCTCCCACGCAACGGCTCGCCGTTTGCCGGCGGAAGTTCTCTACGATGCCGTTCACCTCGTGACAGGTTCACAATCGAAGATTCCCGGCGTCTCACCGGGAACACGTGCGGCTGCCCTGCCCGATGTGGGCGTCTCGTTGCCCGATGGTTTCTTGGCAAATCTTGGTCGCCCGACTCGCGAAAGTTCCTGCGAATGCGAGCGAAACAGCGACATGCAACTCGGGCCGGTGATGGCTTTCATCAGTGGGCCCACGGTCTCGTCTGCAATCGGCGATCCCAACAATGCATTGCCGGAGTTGGTGAAGACGCACTCTGATAACAGTGCGTTGGTTGATCGACTTTTCCTCCGGGTCCTGAATCGGCATGCAACGGAAAAAGAAGTTGCAGCGACAATGAAAATGTTCGATGAGATTTCTGTCGACCATCAAGAACTGCTGTTGAAGTTGGCACAGAAAGAAGCGGAATGGAAACCGATTCGCGAGAAACTTGACGCGGAGCGAGCCGCACGAATCGCCAAAGCCGAAGCAGAACTCAAACCCGTTGCTGATCGTCTTGCTCCCATGATCGCCAAGAATGAAGCTGCTCGACAGGCCCGGATTGATCAGGCCGAAGCTGATCTGAAAGCATACGAAGCCAGTCTGCCAGAGCGTTTCGCTGCTTGGAAACAGGGACATGCCGCCGAATTGAGTTGGCAACCACTGGCCTTCCAAGACGCAAAGTCGTCCAACAACGCAACGCTTACGCAGGAGAAAGACTCGGCGATCATCGTCTCAGGGCCGGAAGGTAAAACCGTCTATACGCTGACGGGGGACATCCCGGCAGGCGGTTTGACTGGGCTGCGACTGGAAGCACTGACAGACGATCGACTTCCAAGCAAAGGTCCCGGACGTCCGCCAAACGGAAACTTCGTATTGACGGAATTGGAAGTCACCATCGCTCCGAAAGCTGATCCGTCCAAAACACAGAAGATTCGTCTACGCAACGCGAACGCTGATTTCAGCCAAGGCAGCTACGATGTCGCGACCGCGATCGACGGCAAGATCGCGGATAATGGCAACGGTTGGGCCATTTCGCCTGAAACCGGGAAGAATCACACGGCAGTCTTCGAATTCCAGGATGAAATTCCCGAAGGCGAGTTTGTGGTCACGATCAAAATGACCCAGAACTACGCCGATGGAAAACACAGTCTGGGGCATTTCCGTTGGTCCGTCACAACGGCTCCGTCGCCGCTGTCATTCGGGCTGCCAGAGGACATCAAGCAGATTCTCGCGGTCGCGGAGGACAAACGTAGTAAAGAGCAATCGAAGAAGCTGCTCGATTACTACAAAAAAGAGGAATCGGGATATCAAGCCCGGCTGGCTGCCGTCACCGAGGCCAAGAAACCGTTGCCGGTTGATCCGGAACTGCAAAAGTTGCGAGATCAGCTCACGAAGGCCCAAGAGCCGGTGCAAGACGACAAGAAGCTTGTCGAACTTCGCCGCATCGTAGAAACGAGCCAACAGCAACTCGACAACAAACGACTGACCGCCGCTCAAGACCTGACTTGGGTACTGATCAACACGCCCGCGTTTCTGTTCAATCACTAACCGGTTGCAGGCCAAGCTGCATCCTAGAAGTGCTTTGGATGCAGCTTCTTTGAAATACTTTGTCCGACCCTCACACCACATATTGGAAGGCGACATTCATGCTCACAATTCAAGGCCCTCGCGGCAGAGACCTCTGTGATGATCGGCTTGGTTTGACCCGGCGGGATCTCATCCGAGTTGGTGGTTCCGGAATGTTGGGTTTGTCATTGGCTTCGTTGCTGGAACTCGAAGCGAAGGCGAAGGAAAAACCCGTCGTGGGTGGTCCCGGGTGGGGAAAAGCGAAGAGCATCATTCTGGTTTACTTGCAAGGTGGACCGAGCCATTTGGACTTATGGGATCCGAAGGAGAATGTTCCCGAAAACGTGAAAAGTCCCTTCGCTCCGATCTCCACCAAGACGGCCGGCGTGAAGTTCACCGAAAACCTGCCTAAGCTCGCCCAGCAAACCGACAAGATGACGTTGATTCGGTCGATGAGCTACACCCCAAATGGGTTGTTCAATCATACCGCAGCGATCTACCAGATGATGACCGGCTACACGACCGATAAAGTCAGTCCGTCGGGTCAGTTGGAACCGCCGAGTCCGAAAGACTTTCCAAACTTCGGTTCCAACATCATTCGGTTGAAGCCAACCACAGAGCCGATGCTGCCATTTGTGATGCTCCCGCGACCACTGCAGGAATCCAACGTGGTTGGAAAAGGCGGGACAGCGGGCTTCCTCGGTAAGGCATACGATCCTTACACGCTGTATCCACCCGGTGATGACATGGATATGACGAAGATGACCAAAATCCGCGTGGACGATTTGAAGCTTCGGCCCGATGTGTTTGCGACACGTTTGCAACGTCGCGCTCGTCTGCGAGACGTGATCAACGACGGCATGCCCACAATTGATAATGCCGTCGCGTCGTACAACCTAGATACCTATTACGATCGAGCGTTGAATTTGATTGTTTCCGGTCGAGCGCGGGAGGCGTTCGATTTGGAAGCGGAAAGTCACGAAACGCATGAACGTTACGGACGGAATACGTTTGGCCAAAGCTGTCTGCTGGCTCGTCGACTCGTCGAGGCGGGTACTCGGGTCGTGGAAGTCGTTTGGCCGAAGGTTGCCAACAGTGACAACCATTCTTGGGACCAACATACGGGGCTGCCACAGCGGATGAAAACGCAATCAGCTCCTATGTTCGACGCTGGTTTCTCTGCCCTCATTGCAGACCTCGACGAGCGTGGAATGCTTGACGAAACGTTGGTCGTCGGCGTCGGCGAATTTGGTCGCTCGCCGCAGCGTGGAGTCTCGACAAGCGGCAACGGAAATAGTGCCGATGGTCGTGATCACTGGCCCTATTGCTACACCGCTGCGATTGCCGGTGCGGGAATCGGTCGTGGTCATGTCTACGGTGAAAGCGATAAAACCGCATCCGCACCCCTCAAAGATCCGGTTCATCCCGGTCAGTTGCTCGCTACGATTTACCACACCTTTGGGATCGATCCCGAAACGATCGTCTATAATCACCTGAACCAACCGCGGGAACTCGTCAAAGCTCAAGCGGTTTCCAGCCTGTTTGCATAGACGCTCTGTCACGACCACGAATCAATGCCCGGAGAGACCCAAAGTCTCAAAGGGCTTTTTTTGTTTCCTTGAGTTCGGATATTCAAGTGTTTTCCCAAAACGAAAGTGGTGAAGACGATCTCACTTCCCAACGCTGCTGGGTTGTGTGGCGACAGGACGACAACGGCAATCGTTTCGTTGTCGAAGCGAATCTGACTCGCGAGAGGGCTCAGGCGTTGGCGGCGGAATTGGAATCGCATGGCCACAAACAGTTGTACTGGGTCTCTCGCAACAAACAGACTACGTGAGAACGGACGGTCGGCATAATCCGCGTAATTCTCCAATTCGTGGCCAACTCGCCCGAAACTCCACAGGCCCGCGGTTTACCATCGTTTGCGACTGAACGATTGGCCGATACCGATTCCGTGGAGACCGGTTCGCGCCTCACGGTAGCGAGTTTCGGCTCTCGACTTTCTGCGGTGTGTCCAATTTGGCGTGACCACTGCAGAAGCAAAAAACCGTGATACGGTCCAGATCCTGTCAGCCAACCCTTCTTCGGTCGCGAACATCATGTCTGCATCATCATCGGGACAAGAAAGTCGCGGTGCGCTTCGGCTTCGTCAGCGGATTTTCCGCCCGCAGACACTCTTCGCAACCGCATCGTTGGTCATGTTGGCCGTCTTTGGACCGCGACTTATCCGCCATTTGCCTGACCTCAGCGAGCAAAGTGAATATCAATTGCGGGCGTCGAAAATCGAGATCACGCCCCCACCGCACTGGGTCCCCTACGATTTGATCCGTCAGGTTGTCGACGCCGCTGGATGGGAGAACAATGGTGCAAGCGTTTTGGAAGATGAACTCGCCGAGGAAGTGGCAGTGGCTTTCGGTCGGCATCCATGGGTAAGCCGAGTGAACCAAGTTCGCAAAATTCCGCCGAATGTGGTGGAGATCGATCTCAGTTACCGACAACCGGTCGGGTTGGTCGAGATTGGTCAGGGGCTGTATTACCCGATCTCCGCTGATGCGGTCCTACTGCCACCGGCTGACTTTTCCCGGGCAGATTTCGGACGATACCCGATCATCCGAGGGGTGTCGTCGTTACCAGAGGGACCGGCGGGAAGCGTATGGGGAGATGCAATGGTCGTCGGGGCCGCACGACTCGCCGAACATTTGATGCGGTCGTACGATCGAGACCGGTGTCATTGGGAAGCGTTTGGTTTGATGGCAGTGAATTGCCCCGATGAACCAGAAACGGACGGGGAGACAGAAGTCGACGACATCAACTTCTCGTTGACGACGACCCAAGGTTCCGAAATCTTATGGGGACGAGCCCCGGGAACTGGGCATCCGGGTGAGTTGTCCGCCGAACAGAAGATTGGCCGGCTTCGGCAGTATCTCGATGATTACGGAAGCTTCGTGCATCCAAGCGGACCGCTCGAAATCGACATCCGACATTGGCAAGAGATTACCCAACGTCTTTTGAATTCACGCACAGCATCGCGTCGTTGACCGGACTGGTTTCCAATAAAAAAAGCCCAGGGACTAACGTCCTTGGGCTTTTGTCGTTTGTTGAATTCGAGACTTCGATCAACCAAAGGGATTCCGTAGGAACTTCTGGTAAGGCAGGCGGACGTCACGGAACTTGACTTGATCGGCCTTCAGCACGCCGTTCTGTTGCGGCAGGAATCCTTGGGCTCCGAGGAATGTCACGACGTCGTCCTGATCGACCCCGTCACCGGAGACACCAAGCCCGCCGATTAACACGCCATCGCGGTACAACGGGGTGCTACCCGGGAAGAAGACGATTCCGTTTTGGTTGTCCGGATCGTTGCCCGGCACGTCGGCGAAGTTGAAGTTGGTGGTCTGGTCAATCACGCTTGGATCGAATGAATTCCGTCCAAGAACCGTGTCTTGGTACGCCTCCGCGTCTTGCGGCGTGCCATTGTTTTCGGCAGTGTAGGGATTGATGAACGAGTTATTCAGCGTCGAGAACGGGCCGGGCGGAGATTGGTCAATCCCCGATGGGAATCGGCCTTCGGCTAGGAAGCGGAATGTCCGGTTCGTAAACGCGGTACCTTCGGGAACGCCTTCGAGCTGGTCGGATTCCAGCAGTTCGTCCGAGGCGTAGTACGTCACATTGCGAGCCTTGGCGACGGCTACATCGATCGAAAACACCGTGGCGTCTTGCATGCGGAACAGACCGACGACATTGCCATCGAGATCCGTGATCGAAATCACCATCCGTGTCCGACTGCTTGGGTCTCCTGTGTCGCCGCGGAGTCGGACTGCAGCCCGCACTTGCTGGGCGGCGGCAACGGCTTGATCGATGACTTGCTGAACCTCACTCGCGGTGATGGAACCCGGCGTGGAACCGTCACGCGGCGGTACGACGAATCCAAAGGGAACTTCGCGACCATCCACAAAGTTCGCAGCGTTGTTTTCCACGTTGGGATTCACCGTCGTCAGTGTGCCATCAGGAGCTGCAAACAATCCGCTGGCTCCCTCGGCGCGTCCAATCGACATGCCATGAGCAAGGACTTCACCCACACCTTGACGGTTTGCAATCGGTCCCACAACTTGCAGCGTAATCCCGACCAAATCGAGACGGCCAAATGGCAAATCGATGCTCGGAATCGCTTCCAGCAAACCTTCACCGGCGAAAATATCAGCTTTGGCACCGGGAATACCGACCGCCCCCGCCAGAAGACTTCCGCCCACTGCGGTGAGGGCCATGTATTCTGCTTCGAGGACTTTCGGAGCATTGGTCCGTTGTTCCTCGGTTTGACCAATCCCGGGGATGAAATTCTGCTCGAAGGTGGCGAAACCATCGCGCCCCGGGAAGAAGACCCCGATGCCACCGATCAACGTTTCGCCTACCCCGTCGCCATTCGTGTCGCGGTAGATCGGAATCCCACCAGGCAACGTGGCAACCCCACGCGAGCGGGCATTCGGATCGAGACCAGAGACTTCCCCGAAGGAAAGCGGCTCACGAAGAGCATCCACCAGTTGCGGATCGACGGCTTCAAAGGGAATGTTGAAACGGAGAATGTCGCCGGCAGCAGGTGGATTGTTGACGTCCTGGTTCGGATTCACATTCGTTCGGTCAGCGACACGATCGCGGTTGGTATGTTCGATCGCAAAGAGGTCGACCGGTGGGGTGAAGTTGACTTCCGGCGGGAAGTGTCCACCGATGCCGATCGGGGCGACATAACCTGGACCGCGGAGTGTGTCGTCGAAGTCCGCACGAACGGTCGCCCGGCCTTCGACTTCGCGTTGCGTAATCGTGGTTTGGCTAATGAACCGAATGAGTCGGCTCGTCAGCGGAGCTAGTGTTCCCCCTGGACTAAACGAGTCCGTGTTAGTCGGATCGCCGTTGGAGAAGATGGCTGCAGTTCGAGCTTTCGCGACAGCACCTTCGACGAAGAATGAAAATGCTTCGCGTTCGGTTTGTGTATCGATCAGCATGTTGCCATTGCCGAAGGAAGCGGTGTTCGTCGAATCGTTGATGTTTCGAATCACGCCGTCTTCAGCCAACACGCCGAGGATACTCCCTGAACGGTCGACGACCGCGATGACCGCATCATCGCTTGCGGTGGCAGCCGACGCTCGACGAAGGAGTCGTTCGACTTCCTCGGCGGACAATTGACTTAGAGACATTGCATAGACACTGAACGTCGCATTCTCTGCTGCCATTTGCTCGATCGTTGTGTAGAACGAGCCGTGCTCTGCCGAATATTCGATGGCATCGGACGTCATCTCGGTGTTATAGAAACCCCGCATGATATCCGGGTTCGACAGGCTTCCGCCGTCTTGCATACCGAGTACGTGACCGATTTCGTGCGAGAGAACGGTGTAGTAATCGACCGTATCGGTGACGTCACCATTGCCGATTTCCAGGTCCCAGTTCTCGGTGGCATCGAGCCACGCGACTCCCGCGACATTGATCGACGCGTCGTCATTCAGTCGGGTAACGGCCCCGCCACCGAGACCAAGCGTCCCGCCTTGACTGCTATTGTAACCGAAGGCTTCTAGCGCTCCGGTTCCAATATTCATGATCTCGTAGTTCTCGGCGTAGATGTCGCGTTCGAACTGCACGATTCCGCCGGTTGCCGACGACCAATCCGCGAGTGCTTGTTCCGCGACGGCGATTTCTTCATCGGTGATGTAGTTCTCATAATCACCGATGCTGCGGAAGTCGTATTTGACGGTGACGGGTTCTTCCAGGTCTTCCCACCAAGCGGGAAAACGAACTTCTGTTTCCGTACTGCCTTCGGCTCCCGCTCCGTTGGCCGCTTCGGTGTCGATGGTGGTGACGTTCTCGATGCCAGTGCCTTCCGCACCTGCATTGACGGCAATACCGCCCGGTCCCGCACCGATGTTTCCACCGAACGCTCCCGATTCGCCTTCGGTCTGAGAAGAACCGGTTGTCGGGGATGAAGTCGGAACAGCAAAGCCATTTGGCGTGTTACTGGTCGGAGTGTCCGCGAAGGACGGCGGCAACGCGGACGCATTGAGTCCGCCATCGAGTTCGCTACCAACTGTGCCGGTTGAAGTCGGCGGATTCGTAGTCGGCGGGGCAAGGTTCGTGGTAGTCGTCGGCGAATACGTTTCCGTGTTGCCGACAGGTGGATAATCATACGCGGCGTTCGGTCCCTGGGGCGGCTGCGACGTCGAGACACCGGCGTTGGTATTCGCCGGAGCGATCATCGCCGGTTCTGGCGGTGCCCAGTTTCCCATCTCGGGGGCATCAAATGCACCGAGACACAAACGTGGTTCTAAATGTTCGACTTGAGACAGAGACGCATCCCGGTCTGGTCGCGGCTCGGCGGATTGCTGCGCCGCAAGGCGGTTCAGTGTTTTCTTCAACCACTTCACGAGTCAGGCTCCCGATTGCGGCAAAGTAGCTGGCGACGTCGACACGCATCGCCTCCGAATCCATCGCCTTGTCAGTGGCGTCTGATCCAAACCGCAGGCTCTCCAACCGCGGCCTGATTCGAATTCCTGACGAAAACGACTTGTTTTCCGTTCACCACGGGGATGAGAGGAAAACACATGATCATTGATCGGAACAATCCGCAGCATTCATCCAGCTAAACTGAACGAAAAAACCGGAATCATCGGAAAAACCGGTAAAATCTCTCCAGTTTATCAGCCTGGTCGGACGATCAATACTTTGCGGGCACAATCAGATCGTTTTTCACGGCGGCCATTTATATAGCCAATGCCTGGAAACTTGATGAATCGTGTCGGCAAGCGGGATGGCCCGGCACTACGGTTCCGTTCTACTCCCGTTGCTCTCCACTCGTCTCCTGGATGTTTTTCTACCACTCACCGTTCGCCAGAATTGTTGCACTCGCCCGTTCGGACATGGGTTGGGTCGCATTCCAGCAGCGGGAATTCGTGGGGCCGAGCAGTGATCCGAGCATTTCTTAATCGCGTCTTCGATACGCGACCGACAAACCAACGACACGATCGCGACGACAACCACACGCGTTGGCGGTGGCTGACTTCCGCGACTGCGGGGCTGCTTGCGATCGGGTCCGTCACAGAATCCGTCGCTGCGGAACCATGGCCGACGGTTCCCAAGCCGGACCTGATCGCGTCTGCACCGGGCATGTCTTCAAACCAAGAAGCGTCCACGCTTTTAGAGTTGCTCCGCGACCCTGATCGTCGTGTACGATTGGCAGCGATCGAAGCCGCTCGAGCTGCGAGTCCAGACTCGAAGCTGCAGATGCAGATCGAGCACATGGCGATGCAGGATTCCGATCCGCTCGTCAAAGGCAATGCTCGGCTGCTCGCCACGGAAATGAAACACGGGCTGACCGGGCCTTCCGTTTCGCCACCGACGTCAACCGGGTTTATCGATAAACCCGAGGAACAGCCGTTCGGCTCGACGAGCGTGCGGACCATTTCAGACGAAATTCCGCATCCGGAAGCAGTCTTAGCACCTGCCCCGGTTGATCCGAGATTTGTCGCACCGGCGGAAAACGATCATCTGCCATCATTACGACAAGATACGGCGTTGTCTCCGATTCAACCATTCTGGAGCAACAGCGAACCGGATGGACATGACCCTCGTGTCGCACGACCGGCGGACGGAAGCCCCGTGCGGATCGGTAGCTATTGGGACCAGGTGGAAGCCTCACCAATCTCCAATTACGACGGCAATCCGCTGATGACGCCTCACGGTTTCGCGGCCAGTGATCCGCCTCCGGGCTTCGCCGATGGCGATGGTGACGACTTGCTTGGTCGCCCATTGACACCGCCATTCCAACAAGACGAAGTCCCATACTACGATCCGGTCTACGCTGACCAACCGCCATATTTGCAAACTGCGTTCGAGCCGCCGAACGGTTTTTCCGGGCCATCCAGTGTTTTGCCTCGGGAAGGACAATCGAGCAATCACTTCGTGCCCGTCGAGGACCGGTGGCGAATTGGTTATCCCGAGTGGGACCGTTACGGTCGCAATCATCCGGTCACGGACGATTACCCGTTCGTCAAAGGCCACTGGTGGGATCCGTACAACCAGAACGTGCTGAAGGGCGACTACCCAATCATGGGGCAGCATACCTTCTTGAACGTGACGCTGCAGAACCGCCTCATCTTGAACTATGCAAACGTGCCGACAGCGACAACACCGTTTGAAAGCACGCGGGCCAGTGGCCAAGAAGAGTTCTTCGGCGATGGAAACTTCGACTTCATTCTGAATACGACTTCGGCCCAAATCACTTTGTTCCACGGCAACACGGCCGTGTTCAAACCGCTGGACTGGCAATTGCGTGTTACACCGGTGGTGGCCGAGAGTAACCTGTTCGTCGGCGAACTCGCCGGTGTGAATCCCGATGTCCGTAAAGGACGTAAACGGATTCGCAGCGACTTTGCATTGGAGGAATGGTTCGGTGAAGTCAAACTCGCGGATCTCAGTCCCGATTACGACTTCCTCTCCATGCGAGCCGGGTCGCAGTTCTTCAACTCAGACTTTCGTGGCTTGATTTTCTCCGATATCAACCGTGGGGTCCGCCTGTTCGGGACGAATTTCGGGAACCGCGATCAGTTCAACCTGATCCTGTTCGACCAAACCGAAAAAGACACGAACACGCTGCTCAACACGTTTGAGGACCGACATCAAAACACGTTGATCGCCAACTACTACCGGCAAGACTTCGTGTTCCCCGGTTACACGGCTCAATTCAGCTATCACTTCAACGATGACCAACCGAGCACCGAGTTCGATAAGAACAACTTCCTCGTCCGGCCGGACCCGATTGGGGTGTTCCAACCGCACCGGGTGACGTCGCACTACTTCGGCTTCGCCGGCGATGGGCACATCGGGCGGATTAACGTCTCGAACGCGTTCTACTGGGTAACCGGGGAAGACTCCCGCAACCCGATTGCCGGTGAAAAGCAAGACATCAACGCGAACATGCAGGCGTTTGAATTGTCGATCGACCGTGACTGGGTCCGCTTCCGCACTTCGTTCTTCCGGGCGAGTGGTGACGACGATCCCTTCGATGACCAAGCTCGCGGGTTCGATGCGATCTTCGACAACCCGAACTTTGTCGGGGGGGAATTCAGCTACTGGCAACGTCAAGCGATTCGCTTGTTCGGCGTCAATGTGACGAACGTGAACAGCTTGGTCGCGAACTTGCGGTCTAGCAAATTCCAAGGCCAAACGAACTTCGTGAACCCGGGGATCGACATTGTCAACTTCGGGATGGACTTCGAAGTCACGCCGAAGCTCAAGGTCATCACCAACTATAACTACCTGTGGTTCGACACGACCGAGGTGCTAGAAGTGGTCGCCTTCCAAGACAACATCGATCCGGAAATCGGCGTCGACATCAGCATGGGGATCGAGTATCGACCGCTGCTCAACGACAACATCATTGTGGTCGCGGGCTTGGCGAGTTTGATTCCGGGAGCCGGTTTCGACGACCTCTTCGGACGAGCCGACACCGACCGAGCACTTGCCGGTGTCGGAGAGGAAAAAGTCGCCAACCAGTACTCGAACTTCCTCGAACTGATTTTGACGTACTAACGGGTATTCTGGTGCGACGTGATGCACCCTGCGGATCAATCTGCAAAAACGCAAACAGCCCCGAGGCCAAAACCCCGGGGCTGTTTTTTTGTTGCTCGGTGTGAAATTACTTACTTGATAATTTGGGTGCTCGACGCATTTCGAACTGGCACCGTATTGGGCTCGGCGGCAATCCGTTCGTTGCGTTTGTCCAAGAATCGACGGGCGACGTCGCGAACTTGGGAATCGTTCATGTATCGCAAGTTGCTCGCTTCGACGAGTGGCTTGATGACGTTCATCGCTCGGTTGATCGTATTCTCGTTCATCGCCAACTCGATGAATTGACGTCGAAGTTCCGTCAGCGTGTGAAGTTGCCCGTCGAGTTCATCTCGCAAGTCAGAGAGGATTTCGAGGGATTGCACGGCTGTGATCACTTCTTCCGTCCGCGATGCGAGATCGGTCTGCATTTCGAGCAAGGCTCGCAAGTTCCGTCCGGCAACGAGGTTCGTGTCTTCGTCGTAGTTGAGCGAATCACGCAGCGTGATCAACTCGCCAGCATTGGCGGCGGCCAACTCGTTGTCTCCACCGCGAGAGACCAGCGTTTCCTTGATCTTCACCAAGGCTTGCACGGAATCGGTCGCTGTCGGGATGTTTTCGGATTGCGTATTGATCTGGTTCTTCAGGGCCACGTAATCGTTGTGAGTGGCAACAGCCGCGTCGATTCCATCGTGGCTGGCGATGACATCGTCCCGCAGGTCCACCATTTCGGCGACATAGTCAATCGCATCGCTCGTGCCTGCCGAACCGGCGATCACATCGTCTTTCAAGTTGACCAACTCAGCTACCTGCCCGCGAGCGACATCAGCCCCGACAGATTGCACAACGATTGTGTCCTTCAGCTTGATCAGTTCATCAGCTGTCTGTGCGGCTTCGGCCGTATTTTTGCCGGCTCGAATCGTTTCGAGTTGCAAGCGATGCATTCCGTTCAAGGCTGCCTGTGTTGGTGCCAAGGTATCGGCTTGTTCGCGAACGGTGTCTTTGAGACCAACGAGCCCAGCCAATGTGGCTTTGGCTTCGTCCATGTTCTCACCTGCGGCCATCGCACGCCGTTTGAACGAGATCAGTTCGTTCAGCCCGGTGGTAGCCTGCTCGTCGAATTCACCTTCTTCGAGAATTTGCTCGTGGAGTTTTTGAATCAACCGGAGGGTTTCGACAGCAGAGTCCGTCATCCGCGACTGACCGGCAACCGACGTTTGCAACGCAGCCAAGCGATCGAGTGATGCGAACGCAGCCGGCGTTTTCGCGGCTTCGGCTTCCACGTCTTGTCGGAAGCGAGAGATCGCAGGCACGACACGTTCGGCTTGGTGCACACGCACGGCTTGCTCTTTGAGGGACGCCAGCAAGCTATTCGTTCGAGAGGCTTCACCAGCCACGCCGACCAGCGAATCCATGTTACGTTTCATGCGAATCAGTTCGCGATTCACCGCTTCAAGCCGTTGATTCATCGGCTCGACAACCAAAACGTACACACCGACCAAACCGGCAAACAAGCCGAAAGCCAACATGCCCCAATGGTGTCTTGGTTCTGCTTCGTTCCCCGCGATGCGGGTTCCTTCTGTGTACTGCACGCGATTCCTCCTTGGGATCGGTGGCGTTCGAAATCGAACGTCGTAAGCTAAGGGGTCTTCAAGAAGTCCGCCTGGTGTCTGCCAATGGCCCGGAAAAAATTGCCAGACTTACAAACTCCTTTTCACAGTACCCAGTATCGCCAAACTACCCATACCTCCTGTTGCAAAACCTGCGGGATTCCGGGAGACCTCGGGATTTCTGCCGATTTTGCAGGTTCGGCATGGAATTCCAGTTCGAATTGCCGCATGGTATCTGCTCGCGTCAAATTTCTCGTTTTTCCATCAACATAATGATCTCATGGCTCCAGTAATTCGCCCTGCAACCGGTGACGATTTTTCGATCATCGCTGACTTCAATATTCGGATGGCATTGGAGACCGAAGAACTCCAATTAGATCGCAGCGTTGTCGAGCAAGGCGTTCGAGCAGCTATTGCGGACGATCGGCGTGGCCAGTACTTCGTCGCCGAGCGCAAGGGAGAAGTGGCCGGTTGTTTGCTGATCACTTACGAATGGAGCGACTGGCGGAACGGCAACATCTGGTGGGTCCAAAGTGTTTACGTCGCTCCTGAGCATCGACGATGTGGTGTTTTTCGGGCGTTATGCGAACATGCCGTCACGGAGGCGCGAACGAATCCCGAAGCGGTCGGGCTGCGGTTGTACGTGGAAAAAGACAACCAAACAGCTCAAACCGTCTACGAGAAACTTGGTTGGACGCGTCCCGGCTATCTTGTCATGGAGAACATGTTCCCAAAGATAAGTTCGAGCAAGTCATGATGCTGTGAATGGCCAGTGCCGACCTTGGCCATTCGTTACGCATCCTACTTGTTCCGTTTCTCCCACGCAGCGACTTTTTCCTTCACGCCGGGAATCAGCCGTTCGGCATTCCGATGGTAAACCATCCGAAGGATCGAGTCGGGCAGTCCTAACCCGTAGATGTTCCATAGTCCCTGCGGTGGAAATGGATTGTCCTCATACGGAAAATTTTCGTCGTACGTTTCCAGAAACCGAAAGTGCGGGATGAGTTCCGACATCGGTGGCACACCGTCGGTGCCAAAGAGAATGCGGTCACCGTACTTCAAAAAGAATTTCCGCGCGGTGTAGGGTTGCCGCCCGAGTTCCGCAACTCGGGCAGCGATCTCGACGTTCATATTGGGATACCGATCGAGATACGAGCCCAGCTTTTTCAAGTCTTCCGGAATGTCCGCCATGTGCGCACAGATGAAAGTCGTCTGCTTGTGTTTCGCAATCACCCGATTTCGTGCATCGATCAGTTCCTGATGTTTCGGAAAATCCTTGCCATGAAAACTCCATTCCGGATGGCGGAACAATTCCTCCCAACGTTCGTTGTATTCGTTTGTCGGGCGGAAAAACGCGATCGGATCTGCGACATGCCACAAGACGGGAATTCCAAGCTCCCCTGCCCGTTGCCAGACCGGATCGAATCGCGGATCATCCGGGACCAGCAGCTTGCCCTCTGCATCTCGCAGATAAAGCCCAAGCATCTTTGTCAGTTTCAAGCCTGACGCTCCGAGTTTGACGGCTTCAGACAAAGCGTCGGCGGTCTTGAGCCCGAAGCCGGGTCGATTGACTGCCCATGTCGCCGGTTCGTCTTTGTCGCCGTCGCCGATGAAATCCATTCTTGCAAACACGACGAAACGATCCGGGTGTCGTTCCGTCAGACGACGATAATGCGGAAGAAATGCAGGCCCGACGACACCGTCGAGCGAAACCGAGACCGGAATGTTGGCCTCCGTCATCGCTTGAACCATGTCGTCGAGTTCCTGATCCGAAAGCGTTTTCGGGTGAGTGTGCACATTGACACACGGGAACTTGGCCCGCGTGAGAATATGTTCCTCGACCTTCAACGATGGTTGTGGACGAAACTCGTCCAAGTAAATCCGCCGGGGCTGCTTCGGTTGTTCAGACTCTTGTCCCAGCAGCGGCGAACCGACACCGACGAAAATACAAGCAAAGACAATTCTCAAAACGTGCATAACGAAACCAATTTCGAATCTGTAGCGAACAAGTTGAATCTGCGGGGGCAACGAATCGTATAACGTCTCAAAACAAATGTCTTGGAGAAAGGGAAATGAAGAATTCGGATCGGCAACTGAGCAAGTTTCTTAGCTACGTCCTCCGACACAATCCCGGCTCGATTGGAATCGAATTGGATTCAGCCGGTTGGACCGAGATCGACACCTTGCTGCTTCGCGCGAACGCGGATGGTTCCCGTATGTCGAGACATGATCTCGAACGGATCGTTCGCGAGTCCGAGAAACAACGATTCCACATCAGCGATGATGGAGAACGCATCCGAGCCAATCAAGGCCATTCCGTAGCGGTGGATTTGGAGCTGACTCCAAAATCTCCACCGGAAACACTCCATCATGGCACGGTCTCTCGGTTTCTGGATTCCATTCGCACGCATGGTTTGCTCAGAGGCCAGCGACATCATGTGCATCTTTCGGCCGAAAAAGAAACAGCGACACAGGTCGGTGCTCGTCGTGGGAAACCGGTGGTGTTGCAAGTGAGATCACACGCGATGAGTGTCGCCGGGTATGAGTTCTTTCTCTCGGATAACGGTGTTTGGCTGACTGAACATGTGCCGCCGCAATATTTGATTTTCCCGCCCTCACCGCCGGACTGACGAACCACGCCTCTCCTACTCGTCATGTTTGCGTCTCGGAGCGGGCGACGTTATCTTCGAGCAAACTTTGATAACCATTGAAACTTGAAGATAAAGAGTGAACTGATGTCCGAAGCCCAAGTGGAAGTGATGACTCGCGAAAACGGTCCGATTTTGATTACCGGACCGGTCACTTTGAAAGATCATCTCGGAAACACTTACAACCTCGGCGAAAAAGAAAAATTTGCCCTCTGTCGCTGTACGAAGTCCGAGAAAATGCCGTTCTGCGATGGAACGCACAAGACGTGCGGATTCGAAGCTCAGCACCTTGCCCCGCCGGAAGCCTAGTTTCGATTCGGTCGTGCGTTGTCCATCGCGTTCGGGAGTTCTCCGGGTATGAAGCCTTTAACTGTTGTCGGTTTGCAAGCGTTTCTGTTTTTGTTCCTAACGGCACCGCTGTTGTCCGAAGAGATATCTGACAAGCAGCGTGAGTCCCTGCAGAAACAACTGACCACACTTCAGAATGCAATCGACGCGGAGAAAGACCGTCGAAAATCGAATGCCGAGGAGAACGGCACACGTTTAGACATGCGATCGGTCGCGGATGTCGAGATCTACGCCAAAGCCGTCGAATGGGCACTTCGCTGGAATGAGTTTCCGAAGAAGGGTTCGTACGGCGAAACAACAAAGGCTTTGGTAACCGGTATGAATCGGTTGGCCATGTTGAAGGCTGATCAATCGGTTTGGAACGACGTCAAAGCGACCACAATTCGCGGGTATTACTCGGAAATCGATCAGTCGGTCCAACCGTATGCACTGACACTGCCCAAAGATTTCGACTCCGAGAGCACGAAACGTTGGCCGTTGTACGTCGTGTTGCATGGCCGAGCGAATCAGATGAACGAGGTGAACTTCATCGATCGCCACGACGGCAAAGCCACTCCTGAAGGGCAACCGTGGATTCAGCTCGATGTCTACGGACGTGGCAACAACGCGTACCGTTGGGCGGGTGAAACGGATGTGTTCGAAGCAATTGAAGATGTTCGCCGACGCTACCGTATCGATCACCGCCGCATTTCGCTGTGGGGTTTCTCGATGGGTGGAGCCGGTGCTTGGCATCTTGGTTTGCATCACCCCGGAAAGTGGGCATCTGTTGGTGCAGGTGCAGGGTTTGTGGACTTCTACAAGTATCAAAATCAGTCTGAAAAACTTCCGGCTTGGCAAGATTCCACGCTGCACATCTACGATGCCGTCGATTACTCGTTGAACGCCTTCAATGTTCCGATGATTGGCTACGGCGGAGAGAACGACCCGCAACGTGCCGCCGCCGAAAGTGTCGCTGCGGCTACACACGAAGTGGGGATCGAAATTGACGTGCTCGTGGGCAAAAACATGGGGCACAAGTTCGATGAGGATAGTCGTGAAAAGTTCATGAAGTTCCTCAGCGAACAAAACGCCACCGGACGACCTGGTTATCCCGGACGCCAGCAACTTCGCTTCATCACTTACACTCCCAAATACAATCGCTGCGATTGGCTGGAAGTCAGTCAACTTGGCCGGATGTACGAACCGGCGGTGGTCGAGGGAGGCCGAACAAACGACGGGATTCTCAGCCTCACAACCAAAAACGTGGTGGCACTCAAGATCGCACGTGAGGTGGCAGCGCAAATCGAGATCGACGGTCAACCGTTGCCGCTGAGCTTCGCTGCTGATGGTCTCTTGCCAGACGTCTACTATGTGCATCGTGGCCGAGGCTGGCGAGTTCTGAACTACCAAGAATCGCGGAACTTCGACGCAAACTCCGACCGGATGAAACATCGCGACTTACAAGGCCCGATCGACGATGCGTTCATGCAATCGTTTATCTGTGTCCGCGGAACGGGCACGGCTTGGACCGAGCCTCAAAACGCATGGGCCAATTGGACCTACGACCGCTTCCAAACCGAGTTCGACCAATGGATGCGTGCCAATATCCCGACGGTCAACGACACTGAACTGACCGACGAAATGATCGAGAACAACAATATCGTGCTGTTCGGCGATCCGGGCTCGAATGCTGTTCTCGCCAAAATTCTGCCCGATCTGCCGGTGCGTTGGACGGAAGATAAGATTCAGATTGGCAATAACTCTTACGACGCTCACTCTCACGGACTGTGCATGATTTTCCCGAATCCGCTCAATCCACGCCGGTACGTGGTCATCAACAGCGGCCACACCTTCCACGATAAGGACTTCAAAGCGTCGAACTCGTGGTTATTTCCTAGGCTCGGAGACGTGGCTGTGGTGAAATTCGAGAAGACAGACAACGGATTCCGCGAGGAAATCGCGTGGGCTGAGATCTTCAATAGCGGATGGCGATTGCCAAGTCAGAACGTTCCCGATCATGCTGACTCAGAAGACAATCCCTAGACCAGCCACTGGGCCATCGATGTCGAACTCACCAAGTTCGTAGGAGTCGTAGCCGCCGAAGATTTCGAGTGATCCGTACACGAACCCGGCGGTCACTCGCCAGTGAAAGAGCTGGTCACTGGAAATTTGGCCCCAGTCGATTTCGCCGGAGACTAAAAATGGACGGCGAATGTAGAAGTCTGTTCCGTAGGTAAAGTTGTACCCGACTTTCGTATCGCCTTCCTCAAGGGCATACGCCGCTCCGCCGCCAAACCGGAGGGTGATACGACTAACGTCGAGCTTGTAGACGAGATTGGCATCGCCCGTCCACAACTCCCCGACGACATCCGAATTCCGAGTTTTGTCGTACCAGGTCGCTTCCGCGTCCATACCAAACTGTCCTGACAGTTGCGTCATCAGCTGTCCGTGGATACGGACTTCGTCATTGTAGTCTTCGGAATAATCAAACCGTAATCGGGTTCCCGCCCCGAACATGCCGCCATTTTGCGCCCGAATGACAATTGCTTCTGTCTCACGCAGCAAGTCGTTCACGTCCGAGCGATAGAAAACATCCGCCTCTGTACTGCCCGCGGTCGTCTCGTGCTCAGCCGGTGTCACGCAACTGGCGATCACCTCATCCAACCGAAAGCAGGGTTCTTCGATCGGTCCAAACACATCGCTTGGTGCGATCAGAGTGCCGAATTCCCAGTCCGCCGCAATCGACGTCTCAGGGTATGTTGCCATAAGAAGGATGATCAGCAGTCGTGAAAATTGCCGCATATCATCACCTACCGTCTGGTCGACCAGCGGATTCCGAGAGTTGGATTGATAGAGAGGAAGAGGCAGGCGTTCTATGACGACCATCCGAATCTGTCAATCCCGACCGTCAGCCAGAAAGTGAACATACCCCCACACTGCGGAAGCCGTCTTGACGGAATTTTCAAATCGAGCTAGCATCAATTTTCAGACAAGCCGATTTGATTCACAGGAGATGAATCGATCCCAAGAATTTCGCTAGCGGATGGCAATACCCCCGGCGCTGGCGGATCGATGCAGTCAACAGGATGATGCAGCCATGCGGTTTCGGTCGATTGGCCATGCATTGGCGGTCGACACACCCGCCAAGCTCAACCTCTTTCTTCGCGTCATTGGACGTCGAAGTGATGGGTTTCACGACCTCGAAACCGTGATGGTCGCAATCGACCTTTACGACACTTTGGCCTTTGAATCAGTCACAGAGTCGTCTTCGGAAGCCACGCTTCTACGGATCGATCAATCACAGATTGGCGGAGAACCGCTTCCGACCGATGACAGAAATTTGATTCGCAAGGCAGTCGACCTCGTTCGTGCCAAGACAGGTCGCTCCGATGCGGTCTCCATCGACATTATTAAGCGTATCCCGATGCAAGCGGGACTTGCTGGTGGCTCCAGCAATGCGGCGGCAACTCTTGTCGCATTGAATCGGCTATGGAATTTGGATTGGTCGCGTGAACAGTTACTCGACCTTGGCGGTCAACTGGGAAGCGATGTCAATTTCTTCCTAGGGTCGACCGGAACGGCACTGTGTAGCGGACGCGGCGAGGTGATTCAGCCAGTATCACCAGTCGCCAATTGGCCGGTTGTCGTTGTGCATCCCCCGAGCGGGTTATCAACGGCGAAGGTCTTTCAAGAATGCACCCCGAACCCGGACGGTCCGTCCGCGTCGGAGTTTGTGAAGCAACTCGCAAGCAGCCCCTTATCGGCTTTGTCAACGAGTATGTGCAACACCCTGGAGTCTCCTGCACGAGCATTGAATCCAGACGTCAATCGTGTTTCATCAATTTTGAATCGAGAGTCCGTCATTGGCCACCTCATGAGTGGGAGCGGATCCAGTTGTTTCGGGATTTGTCGATCTCTTCGTCATGCCCGAACAGTGGCCGCCCGACTTAGAGCCAGACGCATCGGACGCGTCTTCGTGGCTCGCACCCTGTTTTAGAACACCGGAGAAGGAGGACGGCTGTGGAGATCACCGAAGTCCGCATTAAGCTCATGGAAGACCCGAACGATCGGCTGCAGGCTTTCTGCTCGATTACGTTCGATAGCTGCTTCGTCATTCGCGATCTGAAGATTATCCAAGGATCGAAGGGGTCATTTGTGGCGATGCCCAGCCGCAAACTCACCGACCGCTGTCCGCGGTGTCAGTGTAAAAACCATCTTCGTTCGCAACACTGCAATCATTGTGGGCTCAAACTCGACGAAGAACGAGCCACGCGTAATACGGAAGGCCGGGCGAAGTTATACGCCGACATCGCGCACCCCATCAATTCCGCATGTCGGGAGCTAATCCAAGAGCGAGTTCTCGCAGCGTTTGTAGAAGAACTGGAATTAGCAAAATCGCCGGACTACGTATGTACTTACGATGATTATGGTGAAGAGTCGTACGACGATTTCGAGTACGAATCAGAAACCACCGTTGAATTTACCCCGGCTCCGACACGCACGTTTCAAGACGAACGCGACGTGCGTCACCGAATCGAACCGGCTCAGACGACGCCAAACGCTCCACACCGGAGCGGCCCGCGAATCGGGAATTCGTCTGGGAATGGTCACGAGAAAACCGTCGCGTCCGGCAATTTCCGGGACAATCTAACCGGAGATGACGACCTTGGCTTCGGCGAGGGCGTGCTCTAGTGCGTATCGCACACATGTGTAGCGGGCAGACGGCTAGAAAAACCACGTCAGCTATCCGCATCACCCGCTACGTTGGACCGTGAACGACTCTAGGTTGTTCAGGAACAACGCGACAAAAACGTTTCTTTTAGGCCTTCTGAAGGTCCGAGCCGATGCGAACTTCATTTCGCATCGGCTGATTTTTTGCCAGGTTCAACTTTCGGCGGGCACGCGTTTGAGTTTCATCTGAAAGACCGCCCCGGTCGTGCTTGGAACCAGATCCAAAGTCCCCCCGTAAGATTCAACCACGGCTCGACTCATCGCAAGTCCCAACCCCAGGGAATTCTCTTTCGTGGTATAGAATTCATCGAAGATCCGCGATGCATCCAATTTGGATATGCCAGGACCGTCATCCTGAAAGATCAGTTCAATGTGATCATCGGTCGTTTGGATTTGAATCCCGATTCGTGGATTCTCGACCTGTGCATCGGTCATCGCCTCCACGGAGTTGATCAGTAGATCGACGATCACCTGGATAAGATGACTCTCGTCGACACGCACCCAAGCTTCGGCCTCGGGCAGAGAGACATCGTATTCGATCTCATTTTGTTGAAACACAACCTTCGCCAATGCCAACGCACTATTGACGATGGCGGAAAGATCATGCGTGGTCGGCTCGATTGATTGCTCCGAGACGAATTTACGGATTTGCCGGAGAAGTTCCCCGGCTCGCAGAGCTTGATCCTGGATCTCTTGAAAGATTTCCGTCGTTTGACGAGCACGCGGACTGGCGGGTTCTGCAGTCCGTAGGCCAACGCCAGCATAATTAACGATCGCCGCAAGCGGTTGATGCACTTGATGAGCCCAGCCCGCTGCAATCTGGCGGATCAAGTTAAATCGGCTGGTCCGGTGCAAGATCGTTTGCAGATCGATCAACTTGGATTGGGCCTCGAGCAGCTCCCGAGACCGTTCTTCCACCCGGGCTTCGAGATTATGCGAAAGTTGTTGTAATGAATCCTGCGACCGCCGCAGATCATCGATGTCCAACGCCAACCCCGACCAAAGTTGATGACCGTTATCAAGCACACGCGGGCTGGAACAGACTTTGAACCACCGAACCACCCCCGTCTTTCGTGAGACAAATCGCAATTCAATGACGAATGGTGAAAGTGTCGTCATGGCAGCTAAAGCGGTGTCACAATACCGTGACCAGTCTTCCGGGTGCACTCCCTGTAGCAATCGCAGTGGCGATTCGTAAATTTCCGCGGGCGTCCAACCGAGATATTCCTCGACTCGATCATTGATATACGGCACGGTCATCTCGAACCGGTCGGTTGGGCCACTGGTTTGATAAATGAGACCTGGGACCTCGGCCGCGAGAAGTTGCCAACGGGCGTCGGCTTGCAGACTCTCGAAACGAACGCGTTCGGCATCTGATGGGAGTTCGGGTTCAGGCACCATGGCTGGGATAACAGCCTCGTCGGCAAGCCGTAGCGTCAACAATTCGCAATCTCGATCGAAGAATCGAATTCTCTCGGATCGAATTGGCACTTCAGGTTGCGATCCGTCGCCACACTGAACGCAGACGAGATGGAACCCCTCAGGGATATCTTCAGATGCGTTCTCTGAATCCGCAGTTTTTAGGAATTCGCGAATGGCGTTCCACGGCCTCTTGACCAGACTCTCCGCCGGATAACGGAGGAACATAAGAGCCTGAGGATTGAAATGCACAATCCGTGCGTCTTCGCAATCGACGACAACCAGAGGATCGAGCGAGTGCTCAAATTCGTCTCGGTAGCGGGAATCGATGAGGTCATTCATCGGCTTACAACCTCACCTGTCGGCGGGCTAGAAATGCCCGCCCACTTAGATAGGAAGCGAACAAGAGAAATCAGCCTAGATGCTGACTCTGGAATCATACCCCGAACCGTGGAGGTGGCATCCCGAAAAAAGGAACAAATGATCAAGTTGGCGAGAATCACGAATTTTTCGTCTCTTCCTGCAAGATCGGTTTGACAACTTCGCCGGCAACATCCGTCAAGCGGAAGTCACGACCTTGGAAGCGATAGGTCAACCGTTCGTGATCCAACCCTAACAAGTGCAAGACAGTCGCTTGAAAATCGTGGACGTGAACTGGGTTTTCGGTCACGTAGTAACCGAGATCATCGGTTTGCCCGTAGACTTGCCCGCCCTTCACACCGCCGCCCGCCATCCACAACGAGTACGCATCGATATGGTGATCTCGCCCCAGACTGTCGCGTGGTTCTCCCTGCGGAGTCCGACCAAATTCACCGCCCCAGATCACCAGCGTATTCTCCAAGAGCCCGCGTTGTTTTAAGTCCTGCACTAAAGCGGCGGAGGCTTGATCGGTCTCTCGGCAACGTGCATCAAGAGATTTTCCCAGATCCGTTCCCGGGTTGCCATGGTGATCCCAGTCTGTGTGATAAATCTGCACAAACCGCGTGCCTTTCTCGACGAGTCGTCTGGCGAGCAAACAGTTACGAGCAAACGATGGCTTTGCGGGATCGACACCATATGAATTCAGCGTGGCCCGCGTTTCGCCGCGTAGGTCCATAAGTTCCGGTGCACTGGATTGCATCCGGTAGGCCATCTCATACGCTGCGATTCGCGTTTGTATTTCGGGATCGTTCACGGTTTGATGACGTAGCGAGTTCATCTGATTCACAGTGCGAACAAAGTTGCCTTGTGCAGAGGAATCGAAACCGGCCGGATTGGAAAGGTTGAGAATCGGGTCCGCACCGTTGAGAAACGGGACTCCCTGGTAAGTGGTGGGGAGAAAGCCGCTGCCCCATAGAGGTGCCCCGCCGCGTGGGCCTCGCGGCCCCGACTGCAGAACGACGAAACCAGGGAGATCACTGGACTCACTGCCGATCCCATAAGTCACCCATGCCCCCATGCTGGGACGACCGAACCGAGACGACCCCGTATTGGTGAACAACTTCGCGGGTCCATGGTTGAACACATCGGTTTTCATCGAACGGATGAGACAAATGTCGTCCGCAATCGACGCGGTATGCGGCAGAAGTTCCGACAGTTCCATGCCACACTCGCCGAACTTCCGAAACTTCCGTCGAGTCCCCAAGAGTTTCGCGTCCTTTTTCAAGAATGCGAATCGCTTACCTTCCGTGTAGCTTTCCGGGATGACTTCGCCATCATGCTGTTGCAGTTTGGGTTTGTAATCGAACAAATCCAAATGGCTGGGGCCACCGGCCATAAATAGGAAAATGACATTCTGTGCACGTGCAGGAAAGTGCGTCGGCTGAACAGCCATCGGTTGCGTCCGCCGATCCGCAAACGCGTCTTTTCCCAACAGATGCGCCAACGCGACCGATCCCACACCGACTCCACAGTCCGCGAAAAAGTGTCGGCGAGTGCGATGTTGAAGTTGGTGCATTGCGGACGCTCACTCTCGATTCGATAATTTCCGTGGCGGATTCATGTCTAATATAAACAAACGACAATTTGAAAGCGAGAAAATCGCAGATTCGCCCAAACGCGGTTAGTTTTCCCAATCGCGAACTGATATTCTTCGCCGAACGACGAATTGCGATTCAACTTCGAGATATTGAAATGGAACTGCGTGAATTTGCCGAGCGAATTTTGAAATCCAATTCGCTCGATGAAAAACTCGCCGCACCAGAGACATTATTGACCGACGAGTCTCCCGGAAACGCTTGGTTTCCGACCGAACCTATCCGTCCCGAGAATCTGCAATTTGCTCCGGCGCGTTCGGCTCCGAAGATGCCTCATCCGAATACGCTCAGAGACCCGCAGCGTCGGGGTGTGGCTCATCATATCATGGCGAACCACGAGTTGCAGGCCTGCGAAGTCATGGCTCGCACATTAGTTGCATTTCCTCAAGCGCCTCAGAAGTTTCGCTTGGGACTTGCACGAGTTATTCAGGATGAACAACGGCACACCCGAATGCACGCCATCCATGCGAAGCGATGCGGTGTAGAGTTCGGCTCATTGCCGGTCAACTGCTACATCTGGAAGAAATCGTTAGAGTTCGGTTGTGTACTCGACTACCTCGCTGGCATTCCGTTGACGTTCGAGGGCGCGAATTTGGATCACTCGTTGGAATGGAAGACAGCGTTTGAAGATGCTGGTGATCCGAAAAGTGCGGCCTGCATGCAAGTGATCCACGATGACGAAATCGAGCACGTACGGTTTGGGTTGGAATGGCTGAGGCAACTGAAACTGAAAGATCAATCCGATTGGGCCGCCTTCGAGCAACATCTGTATTGGCCGCTGCGTCCGGAGAAATCGGTGGGCAATCAATTTCATCTGGCACCGCGACTCGCAGCGGGAATGAGTCCGGAATTTATCGAAACCTTGAAACACGCCTGGGAGACCGCGGAACCGATCGGTTCGCAGACCGCTCGAAATCAGAAACCGGCCGATTCCCAATCGAGCACGGAATCCAAATAAATGGTCTCCAAGCCGGCCGAGTGTTTGAGTTGTCGATACTCCTCGTAGGCAGCAGTCCGATCAGCCGTCGATTGTTCCCGCCGGACCGCTCGAATGAGCACGTTCTTGGCGGTATGTTCCATGTCGATGAACTCAACGACTTGGGTGCGGTAGCCCATCGCCTCCAACGCTTTTGCACGAAGCGAGTCGGTCAACAGCGTGGCAAGGCGTTCTTGAAGGATGCCGTGTTGTTGCATTCCGGGTAACCATGTCGGCGAAACCTTCCGAGCCAATTCGTGTTGGCAGCAAGGCACCGCGAGAATAACGTTGGATCTCCATCGCACCGCTTGAGCGATGGCATCATCCGTCGCGGTGTCACAAGCGTGAAGCGAAACCGCCAGGTGTACTGGTTCGCTGGTATCAAACGCTGCAATATCGCCTTCTTGAAAACGCAATCCACGATGATCGAGTCTATCTGCAATCTGTTGACAGTCGGCTAACACCTCGGTTTTCCGATCGAGTCCGACAATCGAAACGTCGCGGCGGCGGATGTTCGACAGCAAATGATGCAATGCAAAAGTGAGGTAACTTTTCCCGCAGCCGAAGTCCACGACGTTCAACACGCCATCCGTCGGCAAACTTGGAATGATGTGGTCGACCAACTCGAGATAACGATTAATCTGTCGAAACTTTTTCTGTCGACTCGCCTTCACTTTGCCATCCGCCGACATCACGCCAATTGCATGGAGAAAGTCACAGGGCGTGCCATCAGGAATCAAGTATTGCTTGCGACGATCGTGGTCTTGAACCGGGATGGCAATATGAGATGGTGGCGATTTGCTGAGTCGAACACGCCCCTTCTTATTGGTTCGGAGCTGATAGTCGGCTTCGTTCGTCATGAGATGACAGTCGCGGAACTGCGAACCTGCCCGTTCCAGAATTGCGGCATGGGTCTCGGAGGCCGCGACATTCTGATGCGTCTCCTCGCGTTCGAACCTTGATGCGAATTGGTAGTAGGTTTCCCCCGCCATTTTCAGTGGTGAAACGGTAATTTTGCGTGGGGAATCTTGGCGGTTCTTGGGGCGACTGAGAACGAGACGGTTCAACGCATGTTGTTCAATCGCTCGCTGTAGGTGAGTCGAGAAATCTTCCCAATCGGTTTGCGTTTCTGCCATCGTATTATTTCACCGAAGATTGCTCGATGGATCGAACTGCGGACACAGCAGCGTCACGGACGCTTTCGTCACGATCGTTTTGCAATCGTTTTAGCGCTGGCAATGCGGATGTGGCGTCCGGCCCGATGGCATCCAGTGCTTGAACCGCTTGCAGCCGGATGAGACTCCGAGAGTCACGCAAGACTTCCGTCAATAATGGCACTGCATCTTTCGCCGCGGGGCCCATTTGTTGTAACTTCACGATCGAACCGACCTCACGTCGCCGCACCGAGTTCATTAATACATCCAGCGGTTCCGTTCGTGTCGGATCAATTTGGACGATCGCATAGGCGATCGCAAGTTGTACGGATTGCTCGTCTTCTCGACTCAGTCGTTCGATCAACGCGGAAACCGCCTCGCTGGCATTGGCTCCTTGTCGTCCCAGTGCGGCAGCGGATAGCCGGCGAACATCGGAATCAGCATCGTCCAACGACTGAATGAGTGTTGGAATTGACTCGGTTCGTTCGCTTTTCATCTCCGCGAGTTGTCTCGCTCCCGACTGACGAACAGTTGCTTCTTCCGATTGCAGTCGTTCCACCGATTCGGCAACTTCACTGCTTCCGCATCCCGCCAGGCCAAGCACAACTGCGCCAACGAACGACTGGATCGGCTGCAAATTACGACGATTGAGCGTGCGATTCCTACAGTCCATGTGGCTACATTGCCTCGGGAGTTTTCTCGCGGTCGGGAGCATCGAGGTACGCCTGCAACATGAATTGGGCCGCGAGTTTATCGAGCCGGGCTTTGCGTTTCTTCTTGCTCAATCCCGCTTCCAATAACGCTTCCTCCGCACGTGCCGATGTGAACCGTTCGTCCCAGAAGCGGATCGGTAATCCGGTCAGTTCTGCCAACCACTGCCCGAACGCACGCGACTCGACCGCTTTTTGACCCTCGTCACCACTGAGATGCACCGGTAACCCGATCACGAGCCCTTTGATCCGATTTTCCGAAATCACCTGGGTAAAGTGTTTCGCATCGAGCGGTTCAGTGCGGCGGGTATAGTTTTCGAGCGGGCCGGCAAATTTCTGATCCGGCGAGGACACCGCCAACCCAACACGCTTAGTGCCATAGTCGACACCCAACAATCGCCCCTCCTCGGGGAAATCGGGCGGTGTGGGTGTGTCGACTTCGGCATTCATGATTACAAGTATCCCTCGAAGCCCATTTCCTTGAGTTTGCCAACCAATTCCTTCACGGCGCCCGGATCGTCTTTCTTGGCGACAAGTGTCGCGTCCGGCGTGTGAACGATGATGCAATCCTGCATTCCCGCGGTGCCGATGAGGTGATCGGGGTCCAACGAACGGATGATGCAACCGGTCGTGTTGAGTCCGCAGTGTTGACCGTCGATCGTATTGTTATGTTCGTCCTGAGGCAACAAACGGGGCAATGCTTCCCAACTTCCAACGTCGTCCCATTGGAACGGGGCCTCGATGACTGCCGCGTGAGACGTTCGTTCCAGAATGGCATGGTCGACGGAAATTGATTTCATTTCCGGGAACAAGCGTTCCAAAGCTTCGTCAAATCCGCTTTCGATCGCATGAGAAAGTTCGATCAAAGTGGTGTGAATCGCGGGTTCGTATTCTTGGAGGGCGTCGAGAATTGCCTGCGCCCGCCATACGAAAATGCCGCAATTCCAATAAAACTTACCGGCAGCAACGAGTTCGGCGGCTTTCTCGGCGTCAGGTTTTTCTTTGAACCCGGCCACCTGAAATGCCCCTTCAGCGGCGGGGATGCTCTCTCCGCGTTCGATGTAACCGAACCCGGTAGCCGGATAGGTCGGGGGGACACCGAACAACACGAACGCGTTCGGATCGGCCTCGACAATCGCAGCGGCCCGTTTGCCGGCGTCTTGGAAAACTTCAACCGGCCCAATCACATGATCAGCCGGCATCACCAGCATGACCGCGTCGGGATCTTTCGCGAGCAGTTGAATCGCTGCGAGTCCAATGCAGGGAGCCGTATTGCGACCGCAGGGTTCGACTAGGATCTGAGAGGACGGCACATCGGCCAATTGACGAGCGGTTTCGACGGCTTGGCTACGGTTTGTCACGACCCAAGCATTTTCGCTGGAAATCCAAGGGACAACGCGATTGAGCGTGCCCTGAATCATGGTTTGATCACCAGCCAATTTCAGCAATTGCTTCGGACGCTCGTGCCGACTTTGTGGCCAAAACCGCGTTCCGCTGCCTCCCGCCATAATCACTGCGTGTAGCATTGTCTCAGATCCTTTGCGACATGTTGCCTGCAACTTCATCCCTGAACGTCGCGTAGTTTAGCAACTGCCGAGATCCGAGGCGAGTGCGTTGACCGCTGCATCGCCCGGAATTCAGTTCACACCGCACCTTTGCCCGTGAGAACGACTCCGAACGTCCGTAGAAGTATTCGGGCGTCATTGTCAGGTGAGCAGTTTTCCATGTAGATCAGATCGTAACGAATCTTGCGGCGAAAGCCTTCCAAATCGTTATCGTAGCCATTCTCCACTTGTGCCAACCCGGTGAGTCCCGGTTTCAGCCCGAGTCGCTGCGGATAGTTGGGAATATCGGCCGCCAGTTTTCCGACGAACTCCGGCCGCTCCGGTCGTGGCCCAACGAGGGACATGTCCCCCTTGAGAATGTTCCAAAGTTGCGGCAATTCGTCTAACCGCGTGCGACGCAGAAACCGCCCGATGCGTGTCACTCGCGGATCGCCTTTGGTGGCGAACTGAGCGCCGTTGCGTTCGGCGTCGGTCCGCATGGTTCGGAATTTGTACATAGTGAATGGCCGACCGTAGCCAGATGCCTGGCGACGATCCTGACGACGTCGTTCCCAAGGAACATGCGACGATCCGGAGGTGCGTCTCCTCGTGCGGCGGGAATTTAACCCGACGCGAACTTGTCGAAACAGGACTGGACCCGGCGATGTCAACTTTACGAGTACCGCCACGATCAGCATGACCGGCGCAAGAACGAGCAGCATTCCCACAGCCAGCACAATATCCAATGTGCGTTTCACGACTCGAGTGGTCGGCGAGATATCAGCAAGATGCCGATACGGCGTTTCGGAATCAATACGACGGAGCCAACGCACTTCAGCACGGGGTGGTCGCGTATTCAGTGAACTCGGCACCGTTGATTCGCAAACTTGCATGGTACAAAATCTCCCTACGAAGACGCGGTCGCAAGAGACGGCCGATGGACTGGATGAACATCGCCGAAGATACTCCCGGCCTAACCCCGTAGGAAAGCACGTTTCCGCTCAGAGAACCAATGGCACCGAATCTTCCTTGTGAACGAGATCGTTGTGCGAATCTGTCGACATTCGGCATCATTCTCAGTCGGTTTTTGCAGTTGGCAGCGACGTAGCCGCATCCCGAATACACGGTAAAAAGCCCGTCCAACCCCGCAGCCGATCCTTAAGACCGGGGTGAACGAATACGCGGACACGTTTCACAAAGTCATCGAACTGTTCGCGAGCCAGAGAGGCAACGACCGGCGAAACATCCGCGAGCCAACGGGTCTGGTTCTCTTTCCGATAATGAATTTGCACGCGGAATTGAACTTCGCGATGAACAGGCGGCGCATCGATCAAGATATCCGTCGAGCGAACTTCACAACCCAGATGTCTTGCAGCCTCCGTAGCGACTTGCGTGCAGATGTCGGCCAACTCGCCAAACGGACGCCCCGCGAGGAGACGGTACGATTCCTCATGCTGGAATATGCTTAATTCGTGCACGCGTTTATACAGCACTCGCCGAGAACCGAAGAGTTCGTCGATCATCGTCTCGATTGCTCGCCCGGCGGCTTGTCGTTTCAATTCTTCGATCGCCTGAGCGTCCCCCATCCGGAAGAACGATTTCAAATCGAGCTCCGATGACAGGTCATAGAAAATCCGGGCAAACTGACAAGTCGCTGCGCGAACGGTGTGATGCCAATACACTTCGCTAAACATCACATAGCGAGCGAAGACCATCATCTCGGCGGCGGTGCGGCCTTTTTCGCTGATTGCCAAACCCGTTCCATTGGAATCCAGCATCAACGATTGCATTAACCGATTGCGGTCAAAATTCCGGCCATAGGGCACGCCGCAGTGCAAGCTATCTCGATGAAGATAATCCATCTTGTCGATGTCGATTGGCCCAGACAATACCGAGTCCGCTAACCGCAATCCTGGCGTCGTCGCCGAATGCGTTAGAACGGCCAACACTTCGTCGGGATCGATGTCCCATTGTGCTCGCAACACAGACGACAGTTTCGGTTCCATGAGGAACTCCCGCGCGAACGCTTCGTGCGGAGGCAAATCCGGAAGCCCCATGTCTTCGATCGGATGACAGAACGGCCAATGCCCGAGATCGTGCAGCAAAGCCGAAACCAGCAAAACGTCGACGGAATGTCGATCGGCGATTGACTCGAACCGAGGATCTTTCCCGAGTTGTCTCAGGTAACGAATGGCGTTATGGAACACGCCCAATGCGTGTTCGAACCGCGTATGGGTGGCTCCGGGATAAACCAGGGACGTCAAACCCAATTGGGTGATATGACGCAGTCGTTGGAACTGTGGTGTGTCGACCAACGCTCGCACACGAGACGTGAACGGCACGTCTTGTTCAACCGGAATCCGCACCAATCCACGGTCATCCCCGCTTTGGGCCAACTCCGGCACATCCTGAAGTACACTCGACATGAACGTTTTGTTTCCACCGAAAATCCAAAAAGGGTTTCATGACTGTGTCAACGAAATCGACGTGCTCATCGCCGCAGTATAACGAATAGGGCACGCCGTTCGGTAGATGTCGCAACGTTGAAGATCCTTGGCTTAGACATCGTCAATGCACTCGGATACACTGATATCTTCATGCCACTCGAAGTTTTGTCGTTGGAAGGATTCCCCGAATGGGTCGTCGATTGCTTGTCGGAGTCAAACTGTGTCTTGTGGTCATGACCACCATTTTCTTGGCGGATTGTTCGGCCACAGAACCAACGTCAGCGGATTCCACTCCCGCAACTTCGAAACTCCGCTCCGGTCAGGATTGGCCGAAGTTTCTTGGGCCGGACGGCACGGGAGTGTCGCAGGAAACGAACCTCATCAGTGATTGGCCGGATACCGGCCCGCAAGTGATTTGGAAGCAACCAATCGGCACCGGATACAGTGCACCGTCAATCCTTGGGGATCGGTTGGTGATTTTTCATCGACAGGAGGATGAAGAAATTATCGAATGCCGGAATGCTGCAACCGGCGAAACCATGTGGACAACAAGTTATCCGTCCACGTATTCCGATCCCTACGGCTACAACAACGGACCGCGTTGCACACCATTGCTCACTGAGGACCGTTGCTACACCTACGGAGCCGAAGGCAAACTGGTCTGCACCGACTTGAAGACCGGGAAACAACTCTGGCAGCGGGACGTCAAAGCTGATTGGAAACTTCCGCAGTGGTTCTTCGGCGTCGGTTGCACACCGATTTTGGAGGATGACAAACTCATCGTGTTGGTCGGCGGTCAACCCAATTCCGGTGTGGTGGCGTTCGATGCAGAGACCGGCAAGACACTTTGGGAGAACGTCGGCAAATCGACTTGGGACGGGGTCGAAACTGGCTATCGGGAAGGCGATACTTACAAATGGACGGGTGAAGAGCAAATCGTCAGTTATTCCTCACCAATCGCCGCTACGATTTATGGCCAGCGACATGTGCTGTGTCTCTTGCGACACGGTTTGGTGTCCCTGAATCCTGAGAACGGAGAAGTTCGGTTCAAATACTGGTTCCGTGTGCGGAATCACGAATCGGTCAACGCGGTTCGTCCGGTAGTGATCGACGGCGACAAAATCTTCTTGACCGCAGCCTACAAAGCTGGTTCCGTCTTGTTGCAGGTGGCAGCGGACGGAAAATCCGTCAAGGAACTTTGGCGAGACCGGGACAATCTCCAAGGGCACTGGTCGACACCGATTGAAGTCGATGGCTACATTTATGGATTCTCGGGTCGGCATGAACACGAAGGCGAACTCCGCTGCATTTCCGTGAAGACCGGGGAAGTCGTCTGGTCGACAAGCGGTTACGAGGGCGACATCGACAAACTGCCGATTCTTGCCCTCAATCGACGGACTGGTGAAGTCATCGATCGATCAACCAATAAACGAGTCACGCCGCCATTTTTCGGACGGGGTTCGTTGATCCGAGTGGGCAAGCATTTCATTATTCTTGGTGAGTATGGCACGCTGACCCTGGCGGACGTCAATCCCCAAAAATACGTCGAACTCGAACGAACCTACTACCCCGAAATTCACTATCCCGCATGGCCAGCGCCGGTTTTGTCACGCGGTCGTCTGTATTTGCGAAGTGAAGACCATCTGGTTTGTCTGGAGTTACGCGAAGACGACTGATCACGCAGCGGCTCGACTATTCCGGAGACGGTTGACAGGTTGGACAGTAGAACGTCGCTCGTTGTGCTTGCACGACACGTTGAATCGGTGTTTTCCCGCACGTCGAACAGAATTCCTCCGCCCGGGCATAAACACGGTGTTCGTTCTGATACCCACCCTCCTTATTGAGCGCATTGCGGTAAGTTCCGTCAGACAGTGTGGAACCTTCGTACTGAATTGCCTCGGAAAGTACATGCTGCGTGGCTTCGTGAATCCGTTCGACCTGTGACTCCACCAGATCTGCACATGGTGTAAAAGGTGAGATTCTCGCGAGATGGAGAATCTCGCTGGCATAGAGGTTGCCAATTCCCGCGACGATTTTCTGATCCAACATCGCCACCTTGACCGCCCGGTTGGTCTTCGCCAAACGAATCAGCCATTCCTCGCGGGTCATCGTCAATGCGTCCGGGCCGAGTTTGATTGTTCGCAATTCGTTCAGTTCCGCCGCTCGGTATAACCGCACTGTCCCTAATCCGCGTCGGTCCCAAAACCACAACTGCGACTCAGTTTTACCATCCGAGAGCGTCCAACATATCCGCAGATGTTCGGGATCCGGCGGGTCCGAAAGCAACATCAAACCGGTCATTCGGGGCTCGATCACAAATGCGTCGTCGGACGACAATTTCAGAACCACGCGTTTCGCCAATCGCTCGACGGTGCAGATGGTTTCGCCACGTGTCCGCTTTTGCATCGTGCGAACGGTCGGTGCCACGGCGATGGGTTTGCATGCACAGCGACACATAGAAACCGACACAATCGTCTTTCCCGCGACATGTGGACGAATCCCTCGCACCATCGTTTCGACTTCCGGCAATTCCGGCATGGAATGTCGTTCCAGTTTTCTGAAGGTTGTAACGGGTGGTCAGGATCGTACCGAATCGATTGATTTCCCGGATTTTACGGTCTCCGCGTTTCATTACGATGCCGCAGTTCCGGGAAAACAGGTTCTTTGGGAAACGGCGTTCCATTTCACCGCCTACTTGACGCGGCCTAATTCCCGAGGGATGCTCGTTAATAGACCGTAATACGTCTTGTGATGCCGGTCTAGGAAGCGAAACTGAGTTTTCAGCGGGCTTCCAACCATCAAGACAAAACTCTCCAAGATTGCCGAGTTCCGACAATTCGCTGCGCGAAACTGCGTTCGAGCCGCATTCTTACCGAGAGAGACACCGTTTGACTTCATAATGTCGCCGACGTGCGGAGTTTCCGCTCGACCAATTTTCCCCGATGGGAGTGGAGAATGTTTAAAATTCAGCAAGTAAAACCGCGACCGCAAGCCGGGCGAAATCGCGGCGGGAACACCAGTTTGACCGTTCTGGGAACAGTCGCGGGGTTCTTGGTTGTTCTCGGAGCCGCTTGGTTCGTGGTTGCTCCGAGTGATCGACCGGTCGCTCAACCTCAACCCGCCGACGTGGCCGTTGCCGATGAAACTGCCCCGGAGATCGCACCAGCAGTCGAGCCGGCAATTTCTGTCGAAGCCAGTCAGCCAGTCGTGGAACCGGTCGTCATGGCCGTCGACACGACACCAGTGATTGACGAGCCCAAAACACCGACCACCCGAGAACAAATCGAAGCCCATTTGGCTGCCGGTGAGTTCGGGTTGGCCAATGAAGTGGCTCAGACAATCGCCGAAATTCAAGAACGCGATTTGCTGCTGCGACGGATCGCGGACGTGCAACTCGAAGCCGGGGAATTCGCCGCTGCTGGTGATGCCATCGGACGCATCACGCTTCCAGGCGTTCGCGGGCAAGCCGAATCGGCTCGTCAAACCGAGCAGACTCTCGCTGGTGGTGGTTCGCAAGCCAACTTCAGTGAAATCTTGCAGTTGATTCAAACCGCAACCTCCGGCCCTTGGGCCCCGGATGATCCAGAAAAAACCGTAACGCCATTCGGGATGGTCTCCGGCGGGATCTCGGTCGATCCGCTTGGCCAACTGGCGTTGGTTAGCAAGGCCGATACCCGAAATCGTTTGATGGGGATTAGCCGTCGCGCTCGCCAGGCCGATCTTAATGAAGACATGGCTCAGGCCAGCAACTTACGAATCATCTCGCTCAAGCGTCTGGAACAAGCAGTTGCTAACCGCTTGAACCACTCCGAACCGGTTTTGAGCACGATGCAACACTTGGCGGGTCTGTCTCGCGTGCAGTTCGTGTTCCTCGACACCGAGAATCGTGACGTTCTGATCGGTGGACCTGCCGAAGCGTGGAAATACGACGAACTCGGCCGTCCGGTCGGTGTGGATTCCGGTCGTCCGATGATGCACCTCGACGACTTGGTTACGGTTCTCCGTGTGTTCTCGCCAGCGGGCAGCAACATCTTCCGCTGCTCGATCGACCCACGCCCGGAAGGCATGCAGAATCTCAAGGAAGTTGTCGAACGTTCCAACGCTCGCGGTTCACTTTCCGCCGGTGCCGGTGTGCGTAGCTTCGTCCGCAAATGTGGTGAAGCACTCGGCCCGCAAGATGCCGTCTTCGCAGGTGTTCCAAACACGTCGCGTGTTGCACGGGTGATGCTCGAAGCCGACTACAAAATGAAACTGATCGGGATCGACAAGTTGGACGCCGGATCACAAATTCCGTCGTTCTTCGATCTGCTCGACGCAAAAACCGTGCAACAGAACCCGCCCTCGCTGGATGCATTGCGATGGTGGTTGACGATGAAGTACGAGGCCGTCTTGCACGACCCCAATCGACAAGTCTTTGAAATTCAGGGTTCTTCGGTGTTGTGCCAATCCGAAAACGAACTCGTGACCGCCGCCGGCGAACGAATTCACACCGGAGAGTCCACCGCCACGAACTCGCAATTCGCTCAGAAGTTCACTGCGAATTACTCACAACTCGCCCAACGCGAGCCGGTCTTCGCTGACCTTCAGAACATCTTCGACCTGGCATTGGTCGCCGCCCTTGTGCAGCACGAAAACCTCGTGAGCTACCCACAAGGCTATGGCGTGTTCGCTTCGAACGGCCAATACCAACCGCAAGAATTTGCAGTGCCGAAGACGGTTGACACGGTCGTCAATCACCGAGTCTACGGTGGCAAAGACGTGATCGTGCAGGTGGCTGGTGGCGTGCGAGCCGATTTGGCTTCCGTCCTGAAGGATCAGTCGGTCTACAAAGTCGCCGAGCGACTCACAGGCCTGACCTCGAAAATCGACACCGCTGCCGTGCCGGAAGGTCGCTGGTGGTGGGACGCGAAGTAAGACTTCGTGTCACGACAGAAACTGACAACGCCTCTGGAGTTTCCAGAGGCGTTGTTTGCGTTTAAGGCAAGCGGAGATCGAACGGTTTGCGGTACCAGGAATTGAACATGTACCCCTTCATGTTCCATTCGACACGCTCTGGCATCGCCTCGCCGGCCGAATCGACCGCTCGTGCGATCGCGATTCCCCGAACCGCTTGAACGGGAACTTCGAGTTTCCACAACGACCAGACGTAAGGCTGCGGCTTGCGTTCGAACTTGGCTTGATGCCAAGACTCGCCCCCGTTCAGGGAAACTTCCACACGTTTTAGCGTACGCCCGGTTCCCGGTGGCAATGCATACCCGACAACTTCCATCACCTCTCGGGTGTCGGTCGATCGCGACTGAATTCGCGCAATTCCGCAGTTCATCGGGTAGCGATACAACGGCGCGGATTCCGACCAGGCACCGGGCGTGTCTTCCTCAACCAACTTGTACGCATCTTGCACATAGTGATTGGGCATGGTGCGGTTGCTGACCACAATTTTGCCCAGCCATTTCACGCTCCGCGCTCCGATATAGCCTGGCACGACTGTGCGAAGCGGATAGCCATGATCGGGCGTCAGGGGTTCCCCATTCATTTGATTGACCAGCAACGCCCCCGGCATTTCGTCGGTATCGTGCATGGCTTTCGTGATCGGGATCGAACCGCCGAACACAATCGTTTTGCCCTTTTTCTGGTGCTGATCAAGCCCTTCGAACCAAACGTGTTTCGCGTCGGGCTTTAAGCCAACGGATTTCAGAACTGTCGACAAAGGAATTCCAGTCCATGATGCATTCCCGATAGCTTGCGATTGCCATTGGACACCGTCGACCGCACGAATTGCGCTATGCTCGTTCCGCCGGTTGCCGGCACACGTCATTGTGGCCGTCACGGTTTTTGCCGGGAACTTGTCCATCAATTCGGCGAGCGAGATCTCACCGGGACTATCGACCAGGCCTTCGATCTTCAATCGAAATTGGTCGGCATCGATTTTCGGCGACGGTGCATGACTGCGAACGTAGAAATGCTTCTCCGGCGTGATCCAATTTTTGACCAATTCCTCGATCGGCGGTTCAGCGTTCGGCGGAACTTCGGTGTGATAGATCAACCCACCGTCGGCGTTGGCCTTTGTTTCTGCCCATGTCGGTCGCCAACCGCTACCGAGAGCAGCGGCGGCAATGACACTTTGACTCGCGGTTCGAAGAAACTGACGTCGTGTCGAGAGGTTACGCATTAGCGAGCTTTCTATTGAAAACAAATGATCCATCCCGGTGAGTGATCCGTCACCGTCATCAGAGATCGTCGTTGGATGCATCGGGATCATCCGTCAACGCAGACGGAGTTTCTGCACTATTTCGACGAAAGACAGCACAGACATCCGCAATGGGAACAACGAACAATACGTTATCGGGTTCCAAATCAACCGGAATTGCGTTCTTCGGATGGAAGAGAACTTTGTCGTACTTGCGGATCGGGAAATCTTCGTCACGATCGATCTGCACGCTGATCTCGACGATGCGACCGGTGATCGTGGGGATTTCCGCGTCATCGGGCAGTACGATACCGCCTTTGGTGGTTTGTTTCGCTTCGTCCTTCCGGATCAAAACGCGATTTCCCAGGGGTTCGACAAATTCCGTCAACGGTATTTCCTCAAGTGTTCAATATGGATGCAGTTCTAGCCTGGAGCGTGTGCCAATCAAGTTTGATTCGCCGTTTGCCGAACGGCTTCCACCATCGTGGCCGCGAATTCGCCGACCTCACGCACGATGTCGTCGCGATTCGCATTCTCGGCCGTCAGTCGTTCCAAATAACGAACGATCTTCGAACCGACAATCACGCCGTCCGCATGTCCACGAAGAGTTTCGACCTGCTCTGGCCCACTGACACCGAACCCAACAGCCAACGGCAAATCCGTTTTCGCACGCAGACGGTCGAGGTGGTCTGTCAGTTCGGGCGGGAGTTGATCGCGTGCACCGGTGGTGCCTGCGATCGAAATGCAGTACAAAAAGCCGCTCGCGGATTGGATGATCTTTTCGGTCCGTGATTCCGGGGTTGTCGGCGCGATGAGTTGAACCAAGTCCAACTCATGATTTTTCGCGTGCTCGGCAAACTCACCGGCCTCGTCGCCTGGCAAGTCAGGAACGATCAAACCCGCAAATCCTGCTGCTTTAGCTTCAGATAGAAATCGTTCGATTCCCACCCGAAACACCAACGAGTACGCCACCATCGCGACCAGCGGTGCGGAGCCCTCGGTCGTCACGGACTTGGCCATCGCAAAGATTTCGCTGACCTTGATCCGGTTTTGCAACGCGCGGGTGTACGACGCTTGAATCACCGGGCCGTCCGCGATCGGGTCGCTATACGGGAAACCGACTTCGATGAGATCCACGTTCTGACGCGAAAGCTCTTTGATCAATTCCGCGGTCATGGAAATATCAGGATCGCCGGACGTTACGAAAGGCATAAACGCCATTCGTCCTTCAGACCGTGTTTGCTCGAAGACCTGGCTTATCGGTGAAGTGGACACGAATTGATTTCTCTCGATGAATGAATGATGGCGACGACCGTAGCAACGAAACGCGACCTAAATTTCTTGCCCCAACACGCGAGCGACCTCTTGCACGTCTTTGTCGCCACGCCCCGATAGGCAAATCACGATGTGTTCGTCGCCGGATCGTTGTTCCTTGGTTGCCAATACATGCGCAATTGCGTGCGAGCTTTCGAGTGCCGGGAGAATCCCCTCAAGCGTGGCCATCTTTTGAAAAGCGGCCAACGCGGCGTCATCAGAGACGCTGAGATACTGCACCCGACCCGCGTCTTTCCAGTAACTGTGTTCCGGGCCGACGCCAGGGTAATCCAGACCGGCAGAAACCGAATGCACATCTAAGGTTTGACCATCATCGTCTTGCAGCACATAACTGTAGCTGCCATGGAGCACGCCTTTCTCGCCATGGGACAGGGAAGCCGCATGATCACCGGCATTTGGGCCACGTCCGCCGGGTTCGATACCGGTCAATTTCACGTCGTCGTCGATGAAGGGGTAGAACATCCCGGCGGCGTTGGAACCGCCACCGACACACGCCACGATCTCATCCGGCAAGCGTCCGAATGCCGCCTGGCATTGCTTCTTTGCTTCCTTGCCAATGACCGATTGTAAGTCGCGGACGATCATTGGAAACGGGTGCGGACCGACGACGGAACCGAGGATGTAATGTGTGTTTTCGACCGTAGCCATCCAATCACGCATGGCTTCGTTCGTGGCATCTCGAAGTGTCCGAGAACCAGACGTCACCGGGCGAACTTCGGCTCCCATGGTTTTCATTTTGAAGACATTCAGCTTCTGACGTCGAATGTCTTCCTCACCCATGTAGACGCAGCATTCCAACCCGAATCTTGCACAAGCGGTTGCCGTCGCCACGCCGTGTTGACCGGCCCCAGTCTCGGCAATCACCCGTTTTTTACCCATTCGCAGGCAGAGCAACGCTTGACCGATGCTATTATTGATCTTGTGTGCACCGGTGTGGTTTAAGTCTTCCCGTTTCAGGTACACCTTGCAACCGGCTTGCTCGCTTAAACGCTCCGCATGATACAACGGATTCGGTCGTCCGACGTAATTCATCAGCAGATCGTCAAGTTGCCGATTGAACTCGGGATCGGCCTTCGCAGTGGCGTAGGCTTCTGTCAGTTCTTCCAAGGCGTGCATCAACGTTTCAGGTACGAAACGCCGTCCAAATTCGCCGAATCGCCCGGCGGAATCGGGAACTTGACTCAGGGGAACGCTGGTTGTGGACATGAAGTACCGTTCGGTGCAAATTATGAATGACAGTTATTCTCGTGGTTTGGACGTCCGATTTTAGGCGGAAGACTGCCAAACGCCAAGCAACTCACTTGGGAACGGACAAATTCGGGACGTAATTTGTTGAAGAACCGCCTACAATCCGTTTACCTCTATAAGAACAAACTTACGACCGAGAGAGAATATCCCCATGTGGTTTACCGAAACGGCTTGGCCGCCCGTGATGATTGCCGCCACGATCGGCGTCGCGTTTTTGCTCAAATGGTACTCGGTCCAAAGACTGATCTATCTGATCACCGGCGGTGTGTTCCTGGCGAGTTGCCTCGTCATCTACGCGGTCGAAGTTTCCGTTGTGACCGAAGGCGAAGTCGTCGAGCAGAATGTTCGCGAATTAGCGGCAGCCGTGGTCGATGGAGACATCGAAAGAGCCCAATCGTACTTTGCCGATAACCCTTACGGAGAGGCAGTCAAATTTGCATTGGATCGTGTTCTTTCGATCTACGACATCGGTACCGATTTGGACATCACTGATCTCTATGTGACCACAGAGGAACCGTTTACCGAAGCCATCTCCCATTTCCGGGCAAACGGTTCCGTGAGCAGTCGGGGCGAAGTTGCTATGCGAAGCGGTCCGACTCGGTGGGAACTGACCTGGGAGAAACAGACTGATGGCCAATGGAAAATCGTACAGATTCAGCAACTTAACCCTATCGACGGAACCCGTGTCGGTTGGTTAGACCGGTTTCTTCGATAGAGCCACGTCGTTCGGCCAGTAATTCATCTTGCAGCGATCACGACGTCATCATAAAACACGCTTCGGACTCCCGCACGACAGAAGGAGTCCGCTCGCAGGTAGACTGCTCTCGGAAGAAAAACTACGGGATTGCATGATGTCGGATTCATCTCCCCAACCGAATGCGAAACCATTCCTTGGTCTGCATCTTCGCTGCTGCAACGTCTATACTCGCATTTACATGACGGCGCAAAAGGATGCGTATGCCGGTTGGTGTCCGCGTTGCGCACAACCAGTGCGGGTCGAAATCACCAACGATGGCAGCGGTTCGAGTTCCCGAATGTTCTCGGCCGGTTGACGACATTACTGGGTATCGCGGTCATAGATTTTTTGGCCGTCCAACCACGTTTGTTCGACTTGCGTGTCTTTGATGGCATTCGCAGAGCAAGTGAGCAAGTCGCGATCGATGATGATAAAATCCGCCCGTTTGCCGGGTTCGAGTGAACCAAGTTCCGCTTCCGCCCGCATCAGCCAAGCGTTGTTGCTCGTGTAAAAGCGAATCATCTGTTCGCGAGACAAAGCTTGCTCGGGATGGATTGGCGTATCGTGCCAACGCGCCGTCCGCGTGACGGCGATCCACATTCCCAAGAACGGGTGATACGGATTAACGCTTCGCAGTGAGCCGATCTTTTGCATGTGATCGCTCCCTCCACCTGCGATCACACCGGCCTCGAACAGGCTCCGCAAGGGAATGAAATATTCGAGCCGTTCGTCCCCGAATTGCTGCACCAACGTCCGTGCATCGAGATACAGCCAGGCCGGTTGCAGGTCGACACCCACGCCCAGTTTTGCAGCAGTCTCGATGGCTTGCCGGCTCATGAAGCTGGAGTGTGTGACCGTCGAGTGCGTCGGGGCGATGGGGATGTCAACGTTGACGGTTTCATACGCAGCTACCAGGGCTTCCACGGCGGCATCACCTTGACAGTGAGCAGTAAATGCCAGTCCACGTTTCACGCAGGCACGCACCAGGGTTTCGAGTCGTGCTTGCTCGATGTAACGCATCCCCCGATACGCGGGGTCTTCAATGCCGTAAATGGTACTGACGCCCCACGGACGCCGGAAGAACGCACTGCCGGTAAGCATGCCGCCGTCTTGGAACACTTTCACACCGATCAAGCCCAACATCGGGTGCGGCTCTTCGAAAAGTGGGTCTGAAACAAATTCATCGAGCCGTTTTTCAATCTCTTCGACCTTGCCATTCGGGCTGAGCCCACGCGACATCCGCACGCGGACCGTCAACCGATCGGCTTGCAACAGGCGTTCGTATTGCTCACGGGCGGAGTCACTACAGTTGCGATCAATCACTCCCGTAATCCCAGAGCGATTGTAATCGGTGAACAAGTCGACAAGTCGTTGGTCTCGCTCGGCCGACGTCAGACGTTTGCCAACGGAGTTTGATTTCGATTTCAAGACCGAAGACAACCGTCGAAGGATTCCGTTTGGTTCGCCGGTTGCGGGATCGGTCATCACGTTCTCAGGATGCTTAGCGGCGAATTCCTTGTCGATCCCGTTTTCAGCGAGCGCCAGTGAATTCGCGCTGCCGTCCGGTCCCGTCCGGAAGACGACCGGGTGCTCGGGAGCTACGGAATCTAGCTCGGCTCGCGTGGGGTATCGCTGCTCGCGGAGACGTGTGATGAAAACTTGCGACAGCCCGATCCACTCACCTTTGGGCACCACGCGGGTTCGTTTCTTCACGTAGTCCAACACCTCGGCGATCGTTTCGAAGGTGGGAATGTCGTGATCTGCTTCGAATTGGGCGGCAGAGGTTGGATGCGTGTGGGAATCAATCAGCCCTGGCAGAACCATCCGCCCCTTCAGGTCAATGACCTTGGTAGCCGGGGTGATGAATTGCTGAATTCTGTCATTGGAACCGGCAGCAAGCACACGACCGTTGCGAATCGCAAGTGCCTCGACGACTTCGAATTCCGCGTTGACCGTGACGACTCGCCCTGACATCAACACCAAGTCGGCGGCCGATTCCGCGTTTGCGACGGTTCCGACCATCAAAATCAGGATGACAACAGCAGCGGTTTTCCACATTCGTCAAGATCCTCGTGTCGAGTTCGCGGGGGGAGTTGTGGCCGACGGACCTATGGTCGTGACGAACGTTCGGAAAGAAAGTCGCTCACCGCTTTGGCGAGATTCGCGCCGACCGATCGATAACCTGTTGCCGTGCTGTTCTTGGAATTCCAGATGGTTTCCAGCGTCAAACTAACTGTGTGCGGGTTGCCATTCATGCTAACCCAGTTCGAACTAATCTGCTTCCAAAGTGGATGATAACTTGCCCCGGTGACTTTCGGTTGATTGCTCATTGGGATAAGTGGTTTGATCTTGCTGATCCGCGAATATGCCAACTCAATGAACCGGTCGCGTAGCCCGAGCATGGGTTCCTCAAGCAATTCACGAGGCAAAATGTAGAAGAAACTCGGATCTCCCGGGGCCGGGTTATGAAGATCGAGAAACACATCCATGCGTCCGGCGTCGATCAGTTTTTGAACATGCTTCTGAGCTGCGCGGACTTCGTTCCAATGCGGCTTTTCCGACCAATCGCGATTATGATCGTGCGGAAGTGCGTTCTTGCCCCCGTTTCCAGTCGCGGTGTTGTCGATATCCATGATCGGGACCACGAAAATCTCGGCGTGTTGTCGAAGCCAGATGGCTTGTTCTTCGTCACTCAGAACCCACTCGACAAACCCTTGAGCGACCCAACTCGAACCGCTTTCCCATGCGTGTTGGCGGGCTTGAACCCAAACGCCAAAGCGTTCGGCATCGGTGCGGTCTCCTTGTTTGATATGCAACATGGGAACGCTGCGGCCTTGTCGCGATTGGCATAACTCGGTGGCAACCGCGTGCGGAGAGTGTTCGCCCATCTTACGAACAAATTCGCTGGCATCCGCCGGAGTGTACGGCGGCCCCCATGCGACAAAGACCGACTTTGCCTCGGGATTGAGTTCGTAGATCATCCAGTCGGCTTCTCGTCGGCCTGGCTCGCTGTGCTCCCAAGTTTCCCCATCAGTGGAGATCGTCGCCTGTTTTGGCATGGCCCAGGATGCCGCCAATGGTTTCTGAGTGCCAATCGCTGCAAGCGAACCCTGCAAACGAAGCGTGATCGTCTCTCCGGGCGTCAATCCATCGACACGAAAATACCACCAGCATGGCCATCCACGTTCCGGATCACCTCCGGGCGTGAAACTAATCGTCCGCGATTCCTGGTCGATCCCCAGAACCCGGACAGATGCCCCTTCAAAATCTGAGGCGACCTGGAGCTTTTCGCTCGCGAACACACTCGCCCCACTGCCTAAGGCGAGAGTGAATACGACATAGAACCCGTATTTCATGTGCGATCTCCGCAAGAGTGTCGGAGGGCTATCACCCCTGCAAACCGAAAGCCATATCGACAGAACTTGTCATTCTCGCCGTATCATCCACGAATTCCAGTCCCAATCAAGTCGGTTGATATGTTCCGCGAGTTGGCGGTCACGAAATCACCATTGCGGCGGCTATCGTTATTGCTTCAGGCCGTGTTAGGATGCCGGGCAAACTGCAGCATAACTGGGCCATAATTTGCCCGGATTGAGAGCCATCACCGAGGAATTGACCGAAGGATACTTGAGATGAAGTCGCGTCTGGGTCGGTTTGGTTGTTTCGTGATGTTCGTGATTAGCCAGCCCTGGTTTGCGATGGCAGCCGATCAATGGAAGAAAGTCAGCGAGTTCCCCGCGACGGAGGCAATCCAAGCGGCTGCAGCCGATGCAAGGTTCGCGTATGCCATCTCGAGTCAAAACGTGGCTAAGTACGATCGTTCGACCGGGAAACGCATCGCAGTCAGTACCGGTGACGCGGAGCATCTCAATAGCGGATTTCTTTGGCGGGGACAGTTGCTGTGTGCCCACTCGAATTATCCGCAAACGCCGGAACGCAGCGAGATCAAAGTCCTCGATCCCCAGACGATGAAGTTGTCAACCTACCGAAATCTCGGTGACTACGCAGGCAGTCTCGTCTGGGTCGTGCGACATCAGAACTCTTGGTGGTGCAATTTCGCCAAGTATGGGGATAGAAACCATGAAACGTTTCTCGTGCGTTTCGACAATGATTGGAACGAACTCGGACGCTGGACCTATCCCGATGCTGTCATTCGCCATCTCGGCCGCTATAGCCTTTCTGGAGGTGTATGGTTCGGGAACGATTTGCTCACGACCGGTCATGATAAACGCGAACTGTACCGCCTGCGACTTGCGAAGACCGGTAACGTGCTTGAGTTCGTCGGGCGAGAATCCGTGCCGTTTACCGGCCAAGGGATTGCCATCGATCCGCATACGAACGGACTGGTCGGCATTAGCCGTGCAGAAGGCAAGGTCATTTTCGTGAACACGACTGGCGAATCTCCCGAAGCAATCGCGATGCCGACCCGCGGCATCTGTGCCCATCGGGGCGCTAGTGACACACATCCCGAGAACACGCTGGCCTCATTTCGCGAGGCCATCCGCTTGGGAGCGCAGATGATTGAGTTCGATGTCGCTCTCAGCAAAGACAATAAACTGGTCATCATGCATGATGCAACAGTCGACCGTACCACGGATGGTCACGGTCGCGTGAATGAATTGACGCTCGCCGAGTTAAAGAAACTCGATGCCGGCGGTTGGAAGCACACGCGGTTTCAGGGAGAAACCATTCCCACTTTGCGGGAGACGCTTGCGATCATGCCGACGAATATTTGGCTCAACGTGCATCTCAAGGGCAGTGCACAACTCGCTGAGGAAGTGACGAAGGAGATTGTCGCCGCCGACCGATTACATCAAGTATTTTTGGCGTGCGGACTTGCGGCTGCCAAAGCGGCCCAAAAAGTCGACGAACGCATTCAAATTTGCAACATGGAACGACAGGCGAACACACTCGACTATGTGAACGACACCATTGAGATGGATGCGGAATTCATTCAATTACTCGGCGGCACGTCGGTCGCTCCCGCTTTTTCAAAACGACTCCGCGAGCACGATGTGCATATTAATTTTTGTTGTGCAAATGAAGCGGAACGTGTCGACGCATTATTTCAGGCCGGTGTCGAGTTCCCGTTGGTAGACCGACTCGAAGCCATGCTCAAAGTCGCCGACCGACACAAGATCAAACGATTACGCCCGGTCTATCGATCCCGATAAAGCAGAGCTTCATAGGCCTTGCTCAGCGCATGAAAAGACCGGCAGGTTTTTATGCCTGCCGGTCTTCTTCACAATATTCGATCACGGACGCCAAAGACCGTGATTTGGTCTTAGTACCGGTAGTAATCCGGTTTGAAAGGACCTTCCTTTGGAATATCCAGGTAGTCGGCTTGTTCATGCGTAAGGCTGGTGAGTTTCACACCCAGTTTCGCCAAGTGCAGGCGGGCGACTTCCTCGTCCAATTTCTTAGGTAGAACGTGGACGCCGATCGTGTAGGAATCGGTCTCGTTCCACAGAGCCATTTGCCCAAGCACTTGGTTCGTGAAACTGTTGCTCATCACGAACGATGGGTGTCCGGTGGCACAGCCCAGGTTCACCAATCGACCTTCCGCCAAAACGAGGATCGACTTGCCATCGGGATATGTATACTTATGAACCGGTCCTCCGACATCGTTGTGATCTTTGATGGTCACTTTTTTGATGTCGCTACGACCGTTGAGATACGCGATCTGAATTTCACTGTCGAAGTGGCCAATGTTGCAAACGATGGCTTCGTTCTTCATCACGTCGAGGTGTTGGCTGCAGATGACATCGCAGCAACCCGTTGTGGTCACGAAGATGTCGCCGCGAGCTGCGACGTCTTCCATCGTGGTGACTTCGTAGCCTTCCATCGCGGCTTGTAGTGCGCAGATGGGGTCAATCTCAGTGATGACCACGCGAGCACCCAGCCCACGCATGGCATCGGCACAGCCTTTACCGACGTCGCCATAACCGCAGACCACCACGACTTTCCCGGCAACCATGATGTCGGTCGCCCGTTTGATACCGTCCGCCAGACTTTCCCGACAGCCGTAGAGGTTGTCGAATTTGCTCTTCGTAACGGAGTCGTTCACGTTGATCGCCGGGCAACCGAGTTTGCCATGACGGTGCAACGTGTGCAAACGATGAATCCCGGTGGTCGTTTCCTCGGTGAGGCCGCGGATGTTCTCCAACAATTCGGGGAACTTGTTGTGGACCATCATGGTGAGGTCGCCACCGTCGTCGAGGATCATGTTCAAGCCTTCGCCATTCGGCCAGAACAAGGTTTGCTCGATGCACCAATCAAATTCTTCTTCGGTCATCCCTTTCCAAGCGAAGACCGGAATACCCGCTTTGGCGATTGCGGCTGCGGCGTGGTCTTGGGTGGAAAAGATATTACAGCTCGACCAACGGACTTCAGCACCGAGAGCGGTCAGCGTTTCGATCAGCACGGCGGTTTGCACGGTCATGTGCAGACAGCCGGCGATTCGGGCCCCTTTCAACGGTTGCTCTTTTCCATACTTTTCGCGGAGAGCCATCAGCCCCGGCATTTCGTTTTCCGCGAGTTCGATTTCCATCCGCCCCCACTGGGCTAGCTTCTCGAACTGTTCTTCGTTGTAGTCACGAACCTTGTAAGGCAACGGCATAACATCTGACATCGATTTTCTCTCCTAGTGGCTGACGACCCTGTGAACCGGCCAACGAGATTCATCGGGAACATTTTACAGTCAAGATTTCCGGCGAATGGGGTTGGTGGAGTCCCGTCTTTATTCCGTCCGCGTCTGCGGAACTGGCGAAGTCCAACAACAAGTGAAGACGTGGAATGGTCAGCCGTTCCACACCACCACTTCGGGAAAACATAGGCAATTTACCCGCAGCCGACAATGGCCGATGGTGAAAAGCTGGCGTGAACGACGAAAAGATCAAACTTCGGGGTGGTTTCTCCCTAGCACGGGCTGCCTTGCTATGAGGACTCTGCTAGACTAAGACAAGTAGCGCGGCTCTGTTGTCCGCATGGAGAAGCAGCACCGGACTGGATTTTGACGAACGGAGAGGAGATGGCATTGATGCGTGTCGGAGATTTTTATCGCCCTGGTGGTTTTGGTTTGTCGATCGAGATCTTCCCCCCGAAGACCGATGAAGGCGAACAGGCTCTTCAGCAGACCCTCGACCGCTTGGCGAAATTTCAACCGGCGTTCTTTTCGTGCACTTATGGAGCCGGTGGTACGACGCGCGATCGGACGTTACGGTGGTGCCAAGAAATTCAAGATCGGCTGAACATCCCTGCGACCGCCCACTTCACGTGTGTGGGCTCGACCCGCGAGGAATTGCTCGCCTGGTTGGATAAAGCCAAATCCGTTGGTGTCACGAACATCATGGCGTTACGAGGTGATCCTCCGCAGGGCGAAACCACGTTTCAAGCCGTCGAAGGCGGTCTGCGATACGCGAATGAATTGGTCTCGTTGATTCGCGAACATCACCCAGAGATGGGCATCGGAGTCGCGGGCTATCCGGAGAAGCACGTCGAGTGTGTGGATGCGGCGACCGACTTGGACAATCTCAAGCGGAAAGTCGATGCCGGTGCGGATGCCGTCTTCACACAACTCTTTTACGAGAACGCAAATTTCTTCCGCTTCCGCGACGAATACGAACGCGTCGGCATCACCGTGCCCTTAGTGGCTGGCATTATGCCGATCACTTCGTTCGCTCGCATCCAACGCATCACCGCGATGTGTGGGGCCGTCTTCCCGGAGGGGCTGTCCAAGCAGTTGGAGGCCGTCCAAGATGACGCGGATGCTCAGTTCGAAATCGGCGTCAACCACGCGATCCGACAATGCCAAGAACTGATTGACCAAGGCGTGCCGGGAATCCACTTCTACGTGTTGAACAAGTCCGACGCGTGCGAACGAATTCTCGGCGAACTCAACTGGCAACCGGCGGAAGCACAGTTCGCATAACGACAATCTGTTGGAACACCGATTATGACGGATGACATATCGGGAATTGAAAGACCGCAGTTGCGAACCTGGACGCTTGGAGATTGTTGGATTCAGCTTCAGGACATCTTCACGAATTTCTTCGGAGCAACACCGGATTCACCGGAAGACCGTTTCATCGCGTTTGTCTCAGAACATCCGATGTTGGACGATGACAACCTGTTTCTGTTCGACGAAATCGTCCGAACCTTTGATCTCGAAGGCGGCAACCAAGCGCTGGAAGAGTTCCTTGCGTATCAGGTTGATGGCGACAAGCTCGACAACGACGAAGATCGACTCAACGAATTGACCTTCGCGGAACTGACGGAGTTCGTTCACCAGCGAACCCCCAAGTTTCAAGCGGTGATGGTCGCCGGTCATGAGTGCGGACCGGCGGGGGTGTTCTTGTCGTTTCGTCCGATCGTCAATCATATCTTCCGCGTGGAACGGCGTTTTGTCCCAAGCACGCCGATTCGTGATGTTCTCCAGGGCCGTCAATTGCGACGATTTTGGCAGCGATTGCAGTATTGGACCGACGGCGAGTTGCAATCGCTCCCCCGAAACTGGTACACCGCGTTCACTAATTTGTGGATTGCCCTGATCGGTATCCCTGTATTATTACTCACACAGAACGTGAGTCCGTACTGGTTGCTCGGATTGCTGGTATTGGAGTGGACCACGCGAGCATGGCTCGTGGAGAAGCTGGACCGAACCCTAAACCCGTTACCAGCCTCTATCCAAACATTCCGAGATCTAGCCGAGTACTTGCAACCCGCCGTCTGACTCACCGATTGTCTCGACCGAGACAAACGCGACTACCTGTCTGGACTGAATGACTATGACCGACTCAACCGCCGATCGTCTGCAAAACCTCCTGACCGACCGCATTTTGCTGCTGGACGGTTCGATGGGTTCGCTCATCATGCAGACGGGCCCCACCGAAGAAGACTACCGTGGCGAACGGTTCAAGAATCACAACATCGATCTGAAAAACGCAACCGATGTTCTTTGTCTCACTCAGCCCAAACTGATCGAAGACGTTCATCGCACCTACTGCGAAGCTGGATCGGACATCTTCGAGACCAACACGTTTGGTGCGAATATCCTCACGCTTGAGGAATTCGGTCTGGCCGACCTCACACACGAGATGAACAAACAGGCCGCCGAAATCGCTCGTAAAGTGGCGGACGAGTTCACCAAGAAAAACCCGGACAAACCGCGGTTCGTTGCCGGCAGTATCGGCCCGACGAAAGTTCAACTTTCCTTCAACGCCGACAAACCCGGCTTCCGCCCGGTCACATTCGACCAGATGGCCGACTCCTACGCCGAGCAAGTTCGCGGTTTGCTCGACGGCGGCGTGGACATTCTATTGCCGGAGACGTCGTTCGACACGCTCAATATGAAGTCGTGTCTGTACGCGATTGACCAAGTTTTCACCGAACGTGGCATGACAGTGCCCGTGATGGTCTCAGGGACAATTTTCAACGGCGGTCGTACTCTGACAGGGCAAACTCTCGAAGCGTTCCTGATCGCGTTGGAACACTTCCCGATGTTGAGCATTGGCCTGAACTGTGCGCTCGGGCCGAAGCAGATTCGTCCCTATGTGGATGTCCTCAATCAACATGCCCGTTGTGCGATTAGTCTCTATCCGAATGCTGGTATGCCCGATGGAATGGGCGGTTTCGATTCCACCGCTAGCGAATTTGCGGAGATCGTTCGCAGTTTCGCCGAAGAAGGCTGGGTAAATATCGTCGGTGGGTGTTGTGGCACGACGCCGGAATACATCGCCGCCATCGCCGATGCCGTGAAGGATCTGCGACCACGCAAGACGCCGAACCTGCCACGCTATTCGACTTACAGCGGTTCTGAGGAATTGGTCCTCACGCCCGACAGCAACTTTATGATGATCGGCGAACGAACCAACGTCACCGGTTCCAAAAAGTTTGCTCGACTGATCCGTGAAGAGAAACATGACGAAGCGCTGAGTGTTGCGGCCGACCAAGTCGAAGGCGGGGCAAACGTCATCGATGTCAACATGGACGAGGGGATGCTCGATTCCGAAAAGGAAATGGTGCAGTTCCTCAACTTGATCCACGACGACCCAGACGTGAACCGTGTTCCGATCATGGTCGACAGTTCCAAGTTTGAAGTGATCGAAGCCGGTCTGAAGTGTTTGGCGGGCAAAGGTATCGTCAATTCCATTTCGATCAAGGATCTCGGAGAAGAGAAATTCTTGGAACAAGCCCGAACGATTCGCAAGTATGGTGCGGCGGTCGTGGTAATGGCCTTCGATGAAATTGGCCAAGCGGCGGAGTGCGATCGGAAGGTTGAGATCTGCAAGCGTGCGTACAAACTCCTCACCGAGAAAGCCGGCTTTCCGCCCGAAGATATTATTTTCGACCCGAACATCCTCACCGTCGGCACCGGCATGGAGGAACACGCGAACTACGCGGTCGAATTCATCGAAGCGGTTCGCCGAATTAAAAAGGAATGTCCCGGCGCCCGCACAAGCGGCGGTGTGAGTAACGTGTCGTTCTCCTTCCGGGGGAACAATGTCGTCCGCGAAGCGATGAATGCGTGCTTCCTCTACCACGCGATTTCCGCTGGTTTAGACATGGGGATCGTCAACGCCGGGCAACTCGAAGTCTACGAAGAAATCGAACCGGAGCTTCGCGAGTATGTCGAAGATGTGTTGCTCAACCGACGACCCGATGCGACCGAACGCCTGATCGACTACTCGGAAACCGTGAAGGAAAAGAGCCAGGGCGCGGAACAGAAAGAACTTTGGCGAGAAAACACCGTCGAAGAGCGATTGAAGCACGCATTGCTCAAAGGCATTACCGAGTACATCGACGAAGACACCGAAGAGGCTCGCCAGAAATACGACAAGCCGTTAGACGTCATCCAAGGTCCGCTGATGGATGGCATGAATGTCGTCGGCGAACTGTTCGGTGCCGGCAAAATGTTTCTGCCACAGGTCGTCAAAAGTGCTCGCGTGATGAAGAAATCCGTCGCGTATCTGATGCCGTTCATGGAAGCCGAGAAAGAAGCCAGCGGCAACAAACAGGATTCGCGTGGCAAAATTCTGATTGCAACCGTCAAAGGCGACGTGCACGACATCGGAAAGAACATCGTCGCTGTCGTGTTGCGATGTAACAATTTCGAAGTCATCGACATGGGCGTGATGGTACCCGCGGAAAAAATCCTCGAAACCGCCCGCGAGGAAAACGTCGACATCATCGGCTTGTCCGGATTGATCACGCCTTCGCTGGACGAAATGGTTCACGTGGCGAGTGAAATGCAGCGACAAGGGTTCGATGTTCCGCTTCTAATCGGGGGAGCCACGACGTCCGCCAAGCACACGGCCGTAAAAATCGCTCCCAAGTACAAGCACCCTGTGATTCACGTCCTCGATGCATCGCAGTCTGTTCCAGTTGTGGAAAAACTGCTCGATCCATCGCGACGCGCGGGCTTTCTGGAGAAAGTTCGCATCGAGCAAGAACGCGATCGTAAGCAGTTTGCCGACCGTCAACCGAAGAACCTTGTCTCGTATGCCACCGCGTTCGAGCGACGTTTCCAAACCGATTGGTCGACCAGCCCGATTGCCACGCCGAGCTTTCAGGGCACGAAAGTTCTGAAGAACTTTTCTCTGCGTGAATTGGAGTCCTTCATCGATTGGTCGCCGTTCTTTGCAACCTGGGAACTGCGGGGCAAGTATCCGAAGATTTTCGACGATCCGCACGTGGGCGTCGAAGCAAGAAAACTGTTCGACGATGCCCAGCAATTGCTGAATGAGATCATCGACAACAACCTACTGACTGCACATGCCGTCTATGGGTTCTGGCCTGCCCAGTCCGATGGTGACGATATCATTCTGTACGAGCCCGGTACGCAAGTCGAGATGACACGTTTCCCCATGCTTCGACAACAATGGGAACGAAAAGGCCAAACCGAGTTTCGCTCGCTTTCCGACTACATCGCTCCCGTCGAGAGTGGCAGAATTGACACGATCGGTGCGTTTGCCGTGACCACTGGGTTGGGGTGTGACGAGTTGTCCGCGAAATTCTTAAAGACCCACGACGACTACAACTCGATCCTCGCGAAAGCCCTTGCCGACCGCTTGGCAGAAGCATTCGCCGAACGGCTGCACAAGCAAGCTCGGGATGATTGGGGGTTCGGTCAAGAGGAGCAACTCTCGACCGACGAATTGATCGGCGAAAAATACCGTGGGATACGTCCTGCGTTCGGTTACCCGGCGTGTCCCGATCACACACCCAAAGCGACTTTGTGGGAGATGCTCGATGTCGAAAATGCCACCGGCATTCAACTGACGGAAAGTTTCGCGATGTGGCCGGCCGCTTCGGTCAGTGGACTGTATTTCGCACATCCGGAATCCCGGTATTTTTCCGTCGACCGGGTCACGAGAGATCAGGTTGAAGAGTACGCCGCCCGTTGCGGGAAACCCGTCGATGAAGTCGAGCGTTGGCTCGCACCGAATTTGGGGTACGATCCCGAGACCGTTGCCGAGACCGCGGAATCGGCGGCGTGAGTTGGAACAATTTAATGCCGGCCAATTCGTGGCGGTGGATCGTGGTCGTCTGCGCATTCGCCGCGACAACGCTCGAAGTCAGCGTGCCGATTTGGGCCGGGTTGCACACGCCGAATTACAGTCACCTGCACCAGTATCTCTCGGAACTGGGGCAATCGGGGGCTCCGACGGGAACGTGGGTCAGCAATGCCGGCTTTCTTCCGACCGGCGTTTTGATCCTCACGTTCCTACTTGCGCTCAAGGCGTTTTTGCCGTCATCGCGACGCGCGACATGGGGGATCATCGCCTCGATGGGTGTCGGGATCGGATACATTGCCGCCGGATTGGCACCATGCGATCCCGGATGCCCAACGTGGGGAACACTCAGCCAGAACGTGCATACCATCACAGGCTACTATCATTACGGCGGTGCGATCCTTGGGCTTGGCCTCTTCTTGTCGGCCTTTCGTTCTCAACGTGTCTGGAGAAATCTTGTACCGATCACGACGCTAGGAATTGTCCTGGCTGTCGTGGGTGCTGCAGGCATGATCATACTTCCCGGTTGGAAAGGTGCATTCCAACGGATCGCCGAGCTCGGTTTCTTCGGATGGGCCTGTTTCACGGCCTGGAATTTAGCAACCCGTCGAGCTGAAGTGATTTCTCAGCCAACAATCCCCGAAGAAAATTGATTTTCATGGCCGTTTCTCTGGAAACCAATCGCGAAGCTGATTAATATTTTCCGAACATCCAACGCAGAGCGAGTGTCCTCTTTCATAAAGACAACTCAACACACGTTGGACCCTCAAATACAGAGACGCGCAAGTGGCGGAACTGGCAGACGCGCTAGGTTGAGGGCCTAGTGGGGATTAAACCCCGTGGAGGTTCGAGTCCTCTCTTGCGCATTATTTTCAAAGGGTTTACGTCGAAACGGCGTAAACCCTTTTTTCGTGAAGTGTCGAGCTTTACAACATTCTTACAACAACGGGCGTTCGTGTGGCGTCGTGTTGCCCTTCACGAAAATCGCTTGACCGCCCTCTAAGCCCCCCAACCATTCCAACAGTTTTCGACGAATTCTTTGGTTGGATGGAAATGGCATGGCCTCACTTCGGAAGACGAAATCAGGGAAATATGTTATCTGCTTTCGATATGCCGATCAGCAGTACCAGCGATCTCTCAAGACTCAAAATCGCAAGGCAGCGGACGCGATTCTCGGCAAGATCGCACACACACTCTTTCAACTCGCGAACGGGAATCAAGTAATCCCAGAAGGAGTCGATCCCGGCGATTTCATCGTAAACGGCGTCACTACCCCTCGCGAGAAGAAATCGACCACGGGGTTGCAGAGCTATTCTGAGCTGATCGAGCGGTACCTATTGGAGCACAGCGGGCAAAAAGCCGATTCCTCGCTGAAAACAGAGCGAACGCACTTGCGGAATCTATGCATGGTGCTCGGCCCGAAAGCGAACGTTGCCGTCCATCGGGTCACGAGAGATGACCTGGAAAACGCTCTCCGGCAACGGAGAAAACGTGCTTCGGCCACAACCGTGATGAAGGAACGCCAAACTTTGATCTCGTTCTTCGGTTGGGCAACAGGCAAGGAGCAGATTGCACTTCGTTCATCGCCGGCCGTGAGGCTCTGCAGTTTTCAGGAAGACCGAGAGAAAAAACGCTTTCGCACTCTGATCGAGATCGACGAGATTCTCAACCGCGGAGGACTCCAAGATCGAGAGGTCGATGATATTTGGAAATGCTTGTACTTGGACCAAGATCAGATTGGAAAGCTACTAGAAATTTTTCGGACGAAAGCCCGGCACGATTTTATCTATCCGATGGTTGCTTTGGCAGCATACACTGGCATGCGGCGGGGAGAAATCTTAAGACTCCGGTGGTCTGATATCAATCAGGACGCTGGGCTAGTCACCGCACGCAGCCGGAAACAAAGTCGGCAAACGGTTGAAACCTCCCGGGATATTCCGATCCACCCCGTGTTGCAGGGTATTCTCACGGAACATCAATCAAATCGTCCGCACGGCCAGTCTGTGATTTGCCACGCCGGGGTAATCGAACCAATCACGATGGATATGGCGCACGATCACTTCTCCCGAACATTGAAAGGCACGCCCTGGGAACGCACAATGTCGGATGGCAGACGCAAAATCGTGCTCGGATTTCACACTTTCCGTCATAGCTTCGCGAGCAACTTAGCAATGCACGGCGTCGATCAGCGGATTATCGACAGCATGATGGGGCACCAAACCGAAGAAATGCGAAAACGATATCAACATCTATTCCCCGCCAACCGTCAGGCTGCAATAGAGACGTTGTCATTCGCAAACATCGGTGCCAGCGAATTGCCGGTGAACTCTGGCATCTGATTGCCAACACGCAAAAATAGAGTTTCTCCAACCCATTACTGCCAGTAATCATTTCGAGAGTACCACCAAATGAACAAAGGCTGCGAATCCCTTCAATGGCCGCTTTGGAACGAAAAGTCAATTTCAAACGGCGTGATCTCGTTTGAGTTGCTTGATGACATTGGTTCTGAGCTATGTACAATATCGTCTCCGATGGTCACAGTCATGTCCGCACAAGACCGACAGCAGATGTTGCTTCTCCCATTTAGCAACTTGCTAACCTTCTTCGACACGCACAGAGGATGCCAGTTCATTGCCCGCGATGTCGCTACCATGCACTGGAAATATGTCAATGCTTGCGAAGCGATAGCGAACTCGAAGCTCCTCGAACGATTGTGGGACTTATCGCGGCAGGGCAATTTCCATGACGTGCTCCTTCTGGAACAACGCCTGCGTCATGCAGAGTGTGGCGTCTTTCCAAAGCCACACCTCCTCGAAACCATCGCACGCAAATACAATGTATCAGACACTGGAGGCAGTCCGGAGAGCCACCACAGGCAAATCTTAGAAATCTATGAGAAGCAGTGTGAGAGAGCCAGACTCATCGCTTCCGAAACATCTTCAGAAGCCATCATTGAAGATTTTGGACCACTTGGCCACGCAATCGATGTGCAAGGTGCTATTGCGGTTTCAAATCCTGACCGAGAATTGCGTCTCGACGTCGCCAAACTCAAGGACCTTGAAGTTCGCCTTGAGGCGATCTACGCCGCGTCTTCACATGATCTAAAGTCTGATCGAAATGCGAGAAAAGTCTTCCAATGGGATGATGATGTGGTCCAACTCGACGAGGAATCGAGACCATGTTATCGGCCAGCTAAGCTTCGCCAGTGGTTAGCATCACTAATACCAACCTTACCAGATATTAATGGCCAAAATTTGACGGCACCTCTTGACGATCGTGGGCAAATATCTTTGATTCCCGAGCACTGGGGATTGCACGTGTATTCTACCGACTCTCTTCGAGCTTGGCGTGACGTAGTATGTTCCGCCCGCCTGAAGCGTTTTTTTAGGTCGGGAGACAGGCGGTCTATCCAGCCTAAATACCACGTCGCTCCGCGGATTGGGACGTCTGAACCAGAACTTTCCTATCTCCACCAGAGTGCACCTGGACTTTTTCTCGCCCCCGACGGTATGCGCTTTGTCAAAGTTTACGTAGCAGACATCGAATTTATCTGTCTTGGAGTCATCTGCGACCAGTTTGCTCAGGAAGGTCAAATTACCAAAGCTTTTCGTGATCGCGAAAATTTACTCGAGAACGTAGTCAAAAAACTATTCAGCCAACGTGAACGCAGCGAAGATGAATCTAATTTTCGTCTTCCGCAATTTGAGTCTGATCAGCAGTTCCATGTCGCGATGATACTGCTCAAGTGCGTATACCTTGGCTTTTCAATAGAGCAAGTTGGTCAACTACTGAGATACGAAACTGGGCAATCCAATTTGAGCATGGCCGAAATTGGCCGACTCTTTAATTTCTTCAAAGACCGAACTTGCCCCGAGATCGGTGCTAACATTCGCGATCGAACAGTTAGACATCTTGCGAGGAACCTCAATATCCCGCCTGAAAGCCTCGACGAAGCAATGCGGAATCCAGGCACTTTGGAACAAAGAATCCGCAATTTGGTCAATACGAACGCTCAAGGAGAAGCTCACACAAATCAGCTTAAAGAGTCCTTGCAGCATCGATCCGTGACTCCGTTTGGACGTATTGGACCACGAGTAAGTATCAATCAGGCTTTCAGCCTCGAAGTTCAAGAATTGGCCGACGAAGTGCTCAAAATGCTTCTCTTCGAACTCTCTGCGGCCGGTTTCTTGATCGCCGCGGTCGACGAAGCGAAGGAATTCGTCATACCTGTCAAAAAAACCGAGTCGACTGAAACAGTCTCAGCTAAGATTCGGAACGCGCTCATAGCGTGCGTGAGAAGATTGGCATACGCTCATGGCGGAGTTTTAATCGATGTCCCAATCAATCCCCACGTTGAGTTTGTTCATGATTGGTAAAGCCAGAAATCTTAACAATGTTATGTCGTGACATGAGCTTGAAACAATCATACCGATTTGCTATCATCCCCAACAGTAGCTTTGACACCTAGAGACGCTAGGTCAGGCTTTGCCGCAGCCATACGCTACCAACACCTCTTACGGTGTTGACTTCTTAACAACCGGCAACCTTCGCAGTGTGGAGTTGAACTCGTTCAACAGCCACCTTCGCGTTCGTTTTCTGTCCGGTTTCAGGTTCTTTGCTTCTTGAGCCTGTTCTTCTCCCCACTGCTTCTGCATGCAGTTGTTGCTGCGCGCTATACAGTCCGAGCTAGTCAGGAGCTTTTTACCATGACTCAGAGTAAACAACTCGAAATTTTTTCAGACGCAAGACTTGAGCAAATCATGTCAACACTTGGCGACATCCGAATTTCTGTCGACGAGATTCGCGAACGAATCGCGGGAGTGACCAAAGAGCACTATACGGTGGAAGAGGTCGCCCGCGCGACCGGCCGGGACCCTTACACAGTTCGCCGCTGGATACGTGACGAAAAGCTGAAAGCTATTCGAATTGATGGGAGTGGGCCTCGAGGACGGTTGTTGGTTCCCCGTGCCGAGCTGAAGCGACTAATCGGCGATGGCAAGGCCGCTCAAATGTCTGCATTTGCATCAAGCTAGGTGTGACGCACTTGTGGACCGGCAGATTCCCGAGAACCGAGGCACGGAGATTGAAAAGTGTGTATTGATAGAAAACAACGATGCAACGGTATTCGTAGGCGAGATAGATCAGCATTGCTGCCAGCACGGGGGCCACCGGTAAAAAGTGAGTATCCTAAAACTCAATGCTGAAACGTAACATCAATCACAATTCGTACCACAATCAATAACTTCCCAACAGAAAGATTTGATTATGATGACCAAGGAAGAATACGACGCTTATAGTCGTCAAAGAACGATTTGGAGTATAGAACACGACGCGTCAATGCTTCTTCTAAGAACCTTCGCACGTACCGACTTAGCTGACGATTGCAGTTTTCTTGATCAAAAAAGAGGCTACGATCACTGGGTCCAGATGCGTCGTGTGTGCGAACATCAAGAATTCTCTCGTTTTCCGTTGCTTCTCGATTTTTACTATCGCTGCCCTCAGACAGAGGACACGAGCTTAGACGAACTCTGGCCGCTGTTGAAATCCACAATACTGGCAAGATGCTTGATCCCCGAATTCCAATTCAACAATTTCGGCCGGGGAATCGGTGTTGTGACAAGATGGAACGACGAGTTTGCAATTGTGCACAATCATCCGCAATTCATCAACTTGCCTTCACTAGGCCAGTTGAATGTCGATGACGAGACAACAATTGGAATGCACCGATATGAGCCATTCATCACAAGGTTAGCGGATATATTTCGAAATGACATCGCCTCCGAACAGGCCGTAATCGACTTTGAAGAAAGCGATTGGTCGCCAGAGGAATGGACCGACGAGATCGACCCTACTGAGTTCTAAGGCTGATATGGAGAGGACACACGCCCGACACAATCACAAACTCCTGAGCTTGGTGACTATGCGGCCTTTAGCCGCTCAAAGTTGCTCGTATTGGGATCGACCGCGAGTTGATCCATGTCAGGTTTAGAGTTCACGGAGGAAAGGTTTGACAGTGCTGAAGGCGTTTTACGACAAACAGAAGAAGGCTCCTCGCGACAGTCGAAAACGGAAAGAAGGTGAGCAACCCGGATAAAGCTGATGCACTGGAAAAGGCCGCTGTGGATTGTCCACAGCGACCTCACAAGTAACTTAGCGATCGCCACACATGCAGCCAGCAAGCTCAAGACATGAGTGTCGATCCGTCCTTCAAAAACGAAAGCGACTTATGAAAAACATACAGCGAAATGCTGTAAAAATCAACAGCAAGCTCGACTGCGTCGGCGAAGAATGGGCATCCTTCGCGCATGAGCTGACGCTCTGGGTGTTGAACAATTTAATCAACCGGAACAATGCCTTTGGCCAATATCTCTCGAAGAATTGCCGTTCGGCGAAGCGAAAAGCTGTGACGAAGCGAGGCAATCTCTCAAAAGCAACCTTGATCAAACATTTCTACGGTGAGTCACAAGGGGCTCTCGTCGGCATTCACGCAATTAGCCCCGAACATACGTGCCGCTGGATCGCGATCGATATTGATCAACATGGCGAGAAATGTCGAGATCGCCACCTTGCGAATCGCAAGGCAGCCATCGAATTGTATCGTCGGCTGCGTAAAATGGGGTTCAAGCCGTTGCTGATTTCTAGCAATGGACGTGGCGGTTATCATCTCTGGGTCGTTTTTGATCGGCCAGTTCCTTCTCTGAGGGCTTATCAATTTGCTCAATGGCTTATCAAGGATTGGAACGAACTCGGCTTACAAGAAAAACCTGAAGCTTTTCCAAAGCAATCGAAGTTGACTGCTAAATGTCGTCTAGGAAACTGGCTGCGGCTTCCAGGCCTACACCATACTCTTCGGCATTTTTCTCAGGTGTTTAACGGAAAACGTTGGCTCGCCGGGAGGGCTGCAATTGATACGATCTTGGCGGTCAATGGTCAGTCCGAAGCCTGTATACCAAGCGAGGCTCTTTCATGGGTTCCACCAACGAAAGCGGAACGACAACCAAAACAGGTGTTAGATAACATCCCGCCCAGTCGGCCTATATCTCCTCTCGACCTTGTGCTCGTGCAACTCGACAATGTCGTGCCTTGTGGTGATCAATGGTCCGCTCGCTGTCCGGCCCACAATGACCGCCACAATAGCCTCTCGATTGGTGAAGGGCAGGACGGACGGGTACTGATTCATTGCCACGCCGGTTGCGAATTTGAAGACATCGCTGACTCCTTAAACCTTCCAATCGCAAGCTTTTTCTCGCAGCAAAGTGCGCTACGACGTGTCCGTCGCGTTCGCCCACCTCGCCAATTCCGATCGATGGGACGGGAGGCATCAGAATGAAGAAAACGCAAGTATGTTGGCAGGAAAGGCAGGCGGAGTTTGAATCCGCGATCAGTGATCAAGAATTGCAGTCGCTGTCCTCGCAATGGTTGGTCTCCAAATCCATTCTCAAGGCCCTCGGTGTCGGATGGAGTCGAGCCACAAAGATGTTTACATTCCCAGAGCGAGATGCGGATGGGCGTGTCGTTGGCATCCTAATCCGCAATCCGGAAACGGGGAGAAAGCGGATGTTAAAGGGAAGTCAGCGAGGACTCTGTTTTTCGAGTGACTGGAAAGAACTTCCTGGACCAATTTTGGTCCCCGAAGGAGTATCCGACACAGCGGCGTTATTAGCCTACGGTTTGTGTTCCATTGGTCGGCCGTCGTCAAATGGTGGATTCGACCTTCTGGAGAAGATGCTAGGGAAAACGACCCGAGAGATCATCATCATCGGTGAAATCGATCGAAAGCCCGATGGGAAATGGCCTGGACGAGACGGTGCGAGGCAAACGGCAAAGAAGCTCGCAAATCGTTTAGGACGCAATATCGGGTGGTCATTGCCACCGCGTGAGATCAAAGACATCCGGGCGTTTCTTGAAAGGAGCGTCCAGTCATGAGCGATGACAATGCGAACGGAGAGGACCTGCTTGAGTTTCTGCTACACAACCAATCAATTGTCGAACCAGAAATCAATCATGACACACAAAACCAAAAACCGGTTTTTAGAAATTTCGAAACCGTAACTAGCGGAGGGAAAACGACTTCCCGCGGCATGGTTATCGAACACATCGTCGAAGACCTCGGCGAGATAACTCATGGATGGCCGAAACGGATCGGGCGAATGCTTTTTATTGAAGGAGAAGATAATCGGCCCGTCGAACTGGATTCGGCGACAAGGTTATTTGCGTTTTTAGATAGTGTCGCTCATGTCGAATGGTCCCGAGGGATCGACTGTGTGACTCAGGAACGTCTGTTTGCCTACTTACAGATGAACGCCGAGCGCTTTGAGTCGATTGAAACTTCACCGCACTTTCCACCTCACGAGAAGACCTACTATATGCACTCGGAAATCCCCGAGTCGACGGCGGGGTATCTTGAGGAACTGATCAACTTCTTCAAACCTGCAACGTCTCTAGACCGGGACCTAATCCATGCATGCATCTTGACACTGCTTTGGGGAGGGCCTCCTGGTACTCGCCCTGCGTTTCTCATTACCGGTCCGGACAATGATCCCGAACCGAACAAGAAAGGACGAGGTATCGGGAAATCGACGTTCGTTTTTGTATTGAGTGAACTTGTAGGAGGCATGATGACCTTTTCTCAGAGAGAGGACATCGCTGCGATCAAGAAGCGTCTTTTGTCACCCAAGTCAAAAGGGATTCGCGTCGCATTGCTCGACAATCTAAAAACCTTGAAGTTCAGCTGGGCCGATTTGGAGGGGCTGATTACGTCGCCCACAATCAGCGGCCATCAAATGTACGTCGGTGAGGGACACCGGCCGAACAGTCTCGTTTGGTTTCTCACCGTTAACGGGGCGACCCTTTCGAAGGACATGGCCGATCGATGTATCAATATCAAGCTCGGGAGGCCGGAATTTGATCCCAATTGGGAAGCAGACGTGCGGAATTTCATCCAGGAATACCGGTGGCAAATCCTCAGTGAAATCCGTTCTCAAATCGAAAGCTAAGGAATTCTTACATGTCGATTCAAATCAAGAAGCATAGTCGCTGGGCAGCCTGGGGAGATGCCATTCTGAACAAGGTCGCGCGTCCGGATAAGTGCCAGAGATTGATCCGCCAGAGGCAAAATGATGTTGATGACGATCAGGATGAATCGGACCTCGTCGTCGAAGAAATTCGACGACAATTCCGCAGAGTGGGGAGGGACCCCGATAACTGTCAGGTTTTCATCCGTGCCAAATATCTATCTGAGTGGGTGTATGAAGCAACAGGGGAGAGGATTACTCCTGCAAGAGTGTCTGGGTACTTACGAGCCTTGAACCTTTCCGAATTAAAATCCCAGAAACGCAAATCCCGTGGAGCGGGTTGGATTTGGAAAGGAGGTAACTGCAAGGTCAAGAAGACAGAGGACTATGACCAATTGTTAGAAAACGACTTTCACGGTATCCCATGAAGGCGGGCTGTAGGTTCGATGTACGTGAAATGTAGGCGGGATGTCCCCAAGTCTAATCTTGCATGAGGGTTAGGAGGACTGATGTAGGTGGTGTAGGTGATTTCCAAAAAAGTCAACTGAGTAAAAAGACTAGATACTATGTGCTAGTTGACTCTGAAGATTAGGAATTTGCCTACATGACCTACACAAAATACAACAACCGCCCGCATTCCCCTAGCGGTTCCTACGTTGGGGGGGAGATCGAAATTTGCCTCATCCTATGTAAGAAAGTGTCAAAGCGTTACATAGTTTGAAGTCCGTATCGCGAGCTGCAAACAATAAAGTTCCTAAAAAAAACGCGAAGAACTCCCGAAAAACCCGACGAGCTTCTTCCGACAAAAACCTCGGATGGAAGGCCATAGAAAATAGGAATAATTTCAGAGAAAGTGAAAATTCACCAAGAGACATTGCTTTTGGCCGCGAGAGGCCTGATTGATGAGGCCTATCACAAGGCCCTTCTAGAACGCCTACAAAATCCAGCGGTGCTTGTCCTTGATCTCAACGATCAAACGGCCGAGTCAATTATTGCGACCGCTAAACATCAAAGAGAAAGCGATCTTATAGTCAAGCTAGGCGAAGAATACGATGGCGTTCCAATTGCCGTGTGGCACCTAGAGGGCGAAGTCACTGTAAGCTTGTTGCCCGAAGAAAACCGTGAAATCAGCAATCTTATGAGTCGTTGGTCAGCGATAGCACCCGGCAACAGTTTTCCTGTCGTAGTTATCGGCGGCGACGCGATCTTCCTAGCGCTTATGCCAGTCCCTAGATAGCCGTTTATGTGCCACCAATCATAGTCTTTATCGTTGCGACGGAATAGGAAACTGAACCGACACTGGCCGACTGATCCAAACACCAGACCTCCGCTACCGCCGCGCATGGTCGATGGCGGTGTACGACGGCCGACTCTATTGCGGCGTACTTCCCTCAGGACATATGTATTTGTTAGAGGCCGGGAAAGCGATAGGCTACGACAAACAACTCAAAGCGGGCTGGCGACACCTAGCAGCAATCCGAACAGGCAGCCAAATCCAACTGTTGGTTGACAGAGTCGAAGTCGCCGAAAGTAAAAACTTTGAACCGGCAGCTTACAACCTAACACCGGACATGCCGCTGAAGATTGGCTTTGTTCAGCACGATTACTTCAACGGACGGATGAAGGACGTACGGATTTACGACCGCGCATTACCGTCTTGAGAGATTCAGCGACTAACGTCTGGCAATTAGTGGATGGTAGTCTTTAGACCGATGGATTCGGGTCATCGTTCAGCCTTAGAGAACGGTTCACTCCGTCGAAACCCGAAGTGCTACTTCCGAAGCTACAAGCCTCTCGGCAAGTAGCCGTTTTAAGTCTTGGCAGAGCGCGCAATGCCCGGCGCATCAAAGCGACGTAGGTTTGTCCCTAGAGTCGTTTACAATGGGTGTCTGTGAGAAAATAATCAGGCTCGGTCACGGTACAGTGCGTTATCGGTAGCAATTTGAAGCTTGTAAACAGTATGAAAGACCTCTTTCGCGAGACTACTTACGTCCTTCGGTAAATCAGTCAGTGACACATTACCTTCCACGTCGCTACGGACTCGATCGGTATCTGGATTCCAACCCATCATCGCTCCCCAGCGAGTGAGTTTTGTGGCGAGCCGCGACAATGCTGACAACGCTTCGCTTGTCGAAGTGGGTTGGCTCGGACGCCTTCCGAGATTCCGCCGGCTTCCATAGCGGGAGCGAATTTCGCGATCTAAACGAGCTCGTGACCACCGTTCTTTGACCACCTTTGTTTCCAAAGCAGACCGTTCTCGGCGGTCGGGAACCGTCACCAATCGGTCAATGAATGACGTCCCGAGAGTAAATTCATGCCTTTCACACTTATCCAGGAGTGCGTTCAGCTGCTTCTCGGTATAACGATGAGCGAACCTTCGAGCCTTCCGGAGCCATTCGCTAGACTCGCCATACGGAGCTCGTTCACCATGTTGTTGCAAGCTCTCATGTCCTTCAAGCCAATAGTCCCGAACTTTGGTGATCGCTGATTGGATATCTTTCGACGCTTGGTCTTCACGTCTTGTGCTCATTCAATCCTCCTTCTCAGTCCAGTCGCGGTGCTTGAGGGATACGTTATTCAAAAGCAATTCGGCAAATTGATGATGCGAACATCCCAACTCGAATATACAATTGGTCGACACATTACAGTTCAAAACCGTTTTTTAAAAGAGACAGGCCAAGGAAGCGGTGGTCTTTCGTTTTGTTGCACACGGAGGTGAGACTTGTGGCATGGGAACATCGAAACGGAAAACGCGTCTACTATCGGGCAAGGCGGGTCAACGGCAAGGTCGTGAAACAATACTTTGGGAGTGGCCTTGAGGCGGAGCTGGCAGCACAGGCCGACAGAACCGCACGCGAGATACGCGACCGAGATCGCAATGAACTTCGTCGAATCAAGGAAGACATGGAAGAGGGAATTCGGCTGATGAAGAAACTCGACGAAGCTGTTCGAGTTCTCTCAGCTGGGACACTGATTGGAGCAGGATTTCACCAACACCGAGGGCACTGGAGGAAGCGTCGTGGCTGAGAAAAGCAAGCACCAGCAACACGAAACGACTTGGGGTGAGCTCAAAGAATTGGTTCGCCAAGGCTGTCAGGAGGCGATACCGAAGTTGAGAGAAATTCTCGACAAACACCCTGAGTTGTGGCGGACACAGGGAAATCTCGCTTGTCATGCTCAAAACCAGTGGCTGGAACTAATCGCCGGACAGGATGTGTACCTCAAAGAAGTGGTCGCACGCTTTGCCGCGGACCTGCGGGCCGAACTCGCTGGTTCCGAGGCGAGTCCCTTGGAAACGCTGATAATTGAACGCATCGTCGCCTTGAGTATTCAGATCAATTATTACGAATTGATTCTTGCAAGAGTTGAAAACCTTAAGCCGACGGAGACGAGTGAGTATTTACACAAACGTTGTCAAGTCGCAGACAATCGGCTTCAGCAGGCGATCGTCCAATTAGCTCGCATCCAGAAGTTGCTGCCGAACACTCGGCCGGTTGAAGTGATTCTCAGTGGTGAAGTTCAGGCCAAGTTGAGAAGGAACGATGATTCTGGCGAGACGTCAAAACAGTCTCCGAAGCGAATGCGAGTTCCAGAGAATCGGATCAAGGACTTGCTAGCTGCCGCAAAAAATTGACGAGGGGGGAGCTACGATACGTGAAGGAAATGGTTGAATTTCTCAACGTTATCGAGTGATTTAGGACTTGCCAGTCGGCCGCCATAGAACAACAAGAATTTGGACGATGTGATGCCTGTCGCGAAACAATGTTCCTGGTTGTCGGACAACGTCGAGTTGATATGCAGCAATCCCGGTGTCAGTTTTGAAGTTTTGTCCGATCAGTGTTACGATTTCAGGAGCCTCGTTGGAAACGTTCTCACGCAATTAGGTCGTCCTAATGACTCCGCCGGACCGTAAATCGTCTCCGAACAACACTGAGTCGATTCGAGGCTTGATTCAGACGGGACAACCAACGCGTGCATTCGAGTTGGCTCGCGAGTTTGCAGGTGGCGTGCTTTCCACCGCTTGTCCAGAAATAACCTTTCTTGCGGCACTCGCGCTCGCTCGCGGGGGAAATTATGGCAGAGCCGAGAAGATCGTGGTCGAGCTACTTGAACGCAAGTTGCCAGTCCACGTGCGGGCCGACGCGCTGAGTCTCATGGGCCGAATCCAAAAGGATCGCTGTCGGACCGCAAGCGGTAGTGCACAATCGGAGTTTGCACGCCGATCTTTCGAGTACTACCTGCAGGCATTCAAGCTTACTGGCAAACCATACCCCGGAATCAATACGGCTTCGATGTGCCTTTTGGCAGGCGATAAAGCGGGATGTCGAACCTTCGCGAAACGAGTTGCGACAACGCTTTCAGCAATCGAACCAACGTCCGATGATTATTGGACGCCGGCTACACTCGGCGAAGCGAATCTGCTACTGGGGGACATCGCGGCGTCAGAGTCGGCGTATTCCTTGGCGCTCTGCAGAGCAGCTGGAAACGCAGGTGATATTGCAGCGATCCGGCACCAGGTCCGGCTGCTATCGAGAGCGATTGCAATCCCGTCGAGTTTAGTAACCCTGTTGAACGGCGGTTCCGTTGTGGCCTTTTCCGGACACATGATCGATCACCCGACACGCCAATTGAGTGGCCGAGAACCACGGTTTCCTCCTCATGTGGGCCTTGAGCAAGCAGTGTCGGAACAGATTTCAACTCATCTCGACGAAATTGATGCAGCTGTCGGATTCAGCTCGTGCGCCTGTGGAGGCGACCTGCTGTTTGCAGAAGCAATGCTTGATCGACAGGCGGAACTACACGTTGTTTTGCCGTTCGAGAAGTCAGACTTCTTCGCAACGAGTGTTGACTATGGATTGCAGGAAATGTCTTCATGGCGAAGTCGTTGTGAACGTGTTCTTGCGAAAGCCGAGGTGCATTATGCAACTCGCGAAAATCATCTCGGCGACGATTTCCTATTTCAGTTCGCCAATCGTTTTATGCAAGGACTCGCGATCACACGAAGTGTGGAGTTGTGTTTAGAGCCGATCGCAGTTGCACTGGCTGATAGCAAAGCTGTTGCCCGGACAGGGGGGACACTAGAATTTATCGAGTCTTGGAAGCGAGTCGGACGGCGACTCAAGCTAATCGACCTTGAGCAACTACGCGATGAACATGTTGTTGCGACGAAATCAGAACAGCCTTCAAGCCTCAATCGAGGCCAACGGGAAGTTCGAGCCATGCTGTTTGCCGATATCAAAGGGTCTAGTAGACTCCGGGAAGAGCAGACTCCTGCCTTCTTCGTCCATTTTCTACAGGTCGTTGCAGATACGCTTACTGCGCAGTCCATGCGACCGGTGTTCAAGAACACCTGGGGAGATGGCTTGTTTCTGGTGTTTGAAGAAGCGACGGCTTGTGCCGACTTCGCATTGATGCTGCGAGATCGCATCGGCCAGACCGACTTTACACGATTTGGTTTACCTGCTGACATTGGCGTCCGAATCGCGATTCATGTTGGTCCAGTCTTTCGACAAGCCGATCCGATTCTTGAACGCGACAATTACTTTGGCAGTCATGTCAACCGGACAGCTCGCATCGAGCCTGTGACAATGCCCGGGTGTGTCTATGCTAGCGAGCAAATTGCCGCAATCCTGTCACTGGAAGGAAGTGGGCGCTACCGATGTGAGTATGTCGGTGCGTCCGATCTTGCAAAAGGATATGATCGCTGTCCTCTGTACTGTGTCGGGCGATGACTAAAAAACTCGTAGAGACGAGTTGATAACTGGCACAAGAGCACGAATCACACACACCTAAGAAATCCTCCAATCATGAATCAAGCGATAGCGTTTTTAAAGCAGCTCGTTCAACTAGGTGTGCTCTCCGGTATCGATGTCGATCTCAAAGATGAAAGTGCGATCAGAAGGTTCGTCGACAAATTGGTAAGTCAACAGCAGCTTACCGAGTATCAGCGTTCCGTAATACTAGGCCACGCACAAGGACCGCTTGTATTGGATGACCGCTATTTTGTATGCGATCGAGTCGGCGGTGGCGAGATGGGGCTGGTTTACAAAGCGTTCGATTGCCGGGTCGAACGGACCGTTGCGATCAAAATGCTGCTGAACTTCGACAACTTCGGAACCAAGTGGTTGGAACGGTTCAACCGTGAGATTGTCGCGTTGGGACGATTGCGACATCCGAACATCGTTATGTCCTACGATGCGGGCGAACACAAAGGTTCGCCATTCTTGGTCATGGAACTTGTCGAAGGCCGGGACCTCGGGGCATTGGTGGCCGACAACGGACCAATGTCCGTCCAGGCGGCATTGCGATTGATCATCGAAGCGGCTGTCGCACTCGGCTACGCCCATAGCAAAGGTGTGATTCACCGGGACATCAAACCCTCTAATTTGATGTTGGAATTGGCTGACGAGGAAGGCGACTTCATCCGCCGAATGCAAACCGTCAAGATTCTCGATCTCGGTCTCGCTCGGGTCGCCACCAAACGCGACTTGGTTGGCGAAGAACGACCGGAGCAGAGTTTGACCGCCGTCAACACAACGTTGGGCACCGTGGATTATATGGCTCCCGAGCAGGCATCGAACGCGAAAATGGCGGATCACCGGTCCGACATTTACAGCCTCGGCTGTACGTTTCATTATCTGCTGACCGGTCAGCCGCTGTACGAGACCGACAACTTCATGGCGGCGATGTTGGCTCATGTGCAGCAGCCGATTCCTTCGCTGCAAAGTGTTCGGTCGGATGTTCCGCAAGAGTTGGACGAAGTCTTCGCGAAGATGGTTGCCAAGAACCCGGACGACCGGTTTGAAACGTGGCGGTCGTTGATCAAGGCGTTGGACCGCTTCGTCGTACAGTCCAATTCCACGCAGCTTTCCGATGTCCATGAACTCATGAGGGAAGCCGGCAGCGTTTCGCATTCCGTTGATGATGGATTCGCCTCGCACGATACACAAACCGAAGAACTCCCAGGTACAGGATCGCTACCACGACGTGAAGAATTTCCTGAGCCGAATGGTTCACGTCAAGGTCCTGCTGCCTTCGACGACACCGATGACGAAAGCGACTCTTTTTCACTACCAACCGGTACATCACCGTCCAAGGACTTGGGTTGGCCGGGTTTCGGAAAAAATCGACGACGGAAGTCCTGGAAGACTCCAAGGAAGTCGAAACGGACAACTAACGTTTCCATAGAAACGCTACGAGAGCTTCAACAACTGCAAAACCGTTCGGGAGATGCGAAGCCGGTAATCAAGGGCGTAGACAACGATCCGAAATCTCGGCGAGACGAAGTCGATTGTACGTTGTATGCACCTTCACGCGTTGGTGTTGGCATCAGTTTCTTGGTGCAAGTCTATTTACATTTGCCAAGTCAACATACTCAAATAAAACAACTTGCCAAAGATCGGGACGAAGACACGGAAGAGCGAGGTGCAACTTCGCTGGGAACAGAGATTGCTCGCGGATCGAGACTTAGCATTCGATTGCAAATTGACAATTTAGACGTTGACGATGCTAGCTGCGACATCGTCTGGCGTGGGCGACCGGTAGCAGCTCAGTTCAGCGTGAGAACGCCGCCTGATTTACCCCCGCAGAATGTTCTGGGATATGCCCATATCTCACAAGATTCAATCCCAATTGGTAAGATCGTATTCAAGCTAACTGTTGATCATTCAACAAGCCAAGCAAAGTCTTTACCGATAGGATCGCCGTTTCGTTATCGACACGCTTATGTTTCCTATGCCTCCGAGGATCGCAAAGAAGTACTCAGACGTGTGCAGATGTTGAAGGCGGTCGGAATCGATTTCTTTCAGGATGTCTTGCATCTGTCTGCAGGAGAATTATGGGCGAGAAAACTGCAAGAGCACATTGTGCAGTGTGATGTCTTTTTCCTGTTCTGGTCTTCGGCTGCCCAGCGATCTAAGTGGGTTGAACGGGAATGGCGTTTCGCTTTGACAGAGAAGGGTGATTCGGTTATCCAGCCAATCGCAATTGAGGGACCGCCAGTCCCCTCACCGCCGTCGGAGTTGGAGCATTTGCACTTTGGCGACTCAATTCTGTTCTTTCTTCACACGCGTCGAAGGCGGAGCTTCTTAGGTTGGCTTTCGAGTATTTTCCGATCGAATTCAACCTGATCTAGAGCCGCTCACGATCATGTGTAGCGGTTGTAGCCGCAGCGTCGAAGATAGTTGCGGCATTCGGGGCTTGGGAAGTGTGCGAGGAGTTCGCCGAGGCGATTCCATAGGGCTTCGACAGTTCGCTCACCCGCTTTGCGAACGAGGTGTTTGAGCTGGGTGAAGAACTGTTCGATCGGACCGGGGTTAGGACTGTACGGCAGCAGAGAGCGGATTTTCGCTCCGACACTCTCGATGGATTCTTGAACCCTGGCAACTTTGTGAGCGTTCAGATTGTCCAGCACCACCATGTCTCGGCGGCGAAGAACCGGAGCGAGTTGTAGTCGGGTCCAAGCCAGAAACAGCGTTCCGTTGATGGCTCCGTCCACGACCAGAGGAGTGACCGGACCGTCGGCCCTCAGGCCGCACAGAAAAGTGGTTGTCTGCCAGTGGCCGTATGGCACGCTCGCCGTCAATCGTTGGCTAATCGTACCCCAACCGCGAAGTGGAGTCATATTCGTCTTCGCCCAGGTTTCGTCGACGAATACCAGCCGTTCGGCACGGAATCCGCCACGAGACAAGGCCCAGCGTCGCCGGCGATCCTGCACGTCTGGCCGCTCGCGTACGGTGGCAATCAACGTCTTTTTTTGTGAACCAGCCCCAATCGATGCAGTTCCCGCCAGAGCACCATGATCGAGCCAGAGACATTCAACCTCATCCGGCGTTCTTCCAGTGTGAGGTCCGGTTCCAGGTGCACCGACTCCCGGAGTTCGTCCTCCCGTCCAGCCAAAGTGCGGGGTCTACCGGATTGCCGCCTGGGAGCGATTTCGCCAGACTCCCGCCGTCGCTGCTTTAGCCGCCGAACCCAAGCTGACGACACCGAAAACGCCTCAGCCACCTCGCCGGTCCTCTGACCAGCATCGCAAGCAGCCAAGACGCGCACCCGCAGGTCCATCGAATACGCCTTCACCCCATCACCCTCCCGTTTAGGTTCAGCACCGCCCTCAGGATGACAACATGAATAGAAAAACGATACAGAAAACCGTGAACTGCTCTAGGTTCCGGCTGCAATCGACTGCGACTCTCGAGCGGCGAGTTTGCCGTATCCATGGCTTTGGCTATATCCGAGCGCAAACGCCCAAAACGCCATCCAAAAGAAGCCCAGCGACGTGAGAGCTGCGTCTCCCCAATTCGAGATAAACTGATCCATGAATAATTATATTCCCTACCGATGTTCGTTCATTGCGGTTGTGTTCGTGTCGTCGATCCCGGCCCAATGTCGGTCTTCCATGCCGAGATTCATCTTGAACTCTTTGAAATCGGCAAACAGGACCGGCACGACGAACAGGGTCAACAGTTCGACAGCCATGCCGCCAATGACCGGCCACGCCATCGCCTTGGCGACATCGGAACCACGCCCGGTCGAGTAAATGACCGGCATCAATGCGATAAACGTTGTGAAGGTCGTCATCAGGCAGGGGCGGATTCTCTTCATGCCTGCTTCGACGGTCGCATTGCGGATAGTGACAACTTCTCTCAGCAAGGTGTACTGGTCCGTCCAAAAAACGTCCTTGCTGTCTACGGCGACTGTCGGGAAGAGTGACACCAATTTTTCATGTCATCAATGCTGACTTCCCGAAGCATTAAGCGATCACTCAGCAACTCCACATCTTGGAATGGGCTGATTTTTTGTATGTTATCAGCACAGCCTTCGAGACTTAGGTCGCGCGGGTGTATGTTCGAAAGTAGTGAGCCGATTCCACGACCTGTCAGCTTGCTGATCAAGAGTTGCACAAGGTCACGTTTTCGCTGTCGTCGCAGGAACCACCGGTTCATGCCTTGCCGTTGTTTATTCGATAGCATTGAGATGCTCTATGAATTGCTTGCAGGAAAGAGCTTGCGATTTCGTCGCAAGCATTGAAACCGATCTGTGCGGTGCGTTGTTTATGATCACCCAGAACGATTGAAGTTAGGGTTGCATTTGGAAGTAATTAAAGATTCATCGACTGGTAGAACGCCATTCGAGCGAACGTCAAAAAACACTATGTCGTCTCTGGCCCCAACCAAAACCACAGGCCGATTGTCACGGATGCCAACAGCACACCAGTGATGAATGCGGGCCAAAAGCTCAGTTCCAAACGCGATGCGTAGGCCAATGGGAGAAAGAACGGCAGACCGAGCGGTACCAGGACGAGGGTTTCCCGGGCCAATCGGGAGATCGTGGTCAAATCGCGTTGACCGGTCCAGGTGAAGATGAATGCCAGGATGCTGATTGTTGGGAGCGTGAGCAGAAGTGCTCCCAGTCGGGGGTAGCGGTTGGATATCTCCGAGACCGCCGTGATAGTCACAGCGGCAATGACCGTTTTGGTGACAGTCCACCGCATATTTGATCTCCAAACGCGGAAAGCATGCCAAAAGAAGCAACCGCCGCCGTTGTCTGCCACGAAGGCGGCTGCTCATCACATCGATAAGGCGATGGCAGACGTTTACTCTTTGAATTCGCCTTGGGATGGTTTGCCGTCGATCTCACCGACGACAGTCCCTTCAAAGTCAGCGACGTTGCCAATGCCGGGATCGCTACCCACGAATTTGGACGCATTCCCGTCGGTTGCGTCTTCTGGTTTGAGTGTGATCGTCATGGGCTCGACGGTTGTCCCGTCTGCGGTTTTCGTTTCTTTGATGCTCAGCGTGAATTCTTCCGCATCAATTGGCGTTGTTGTGTTTTTATCATCTCCCAAGATTAAAACCATGACAGTTTCATTTGGGTGATCGACGGTGAACTCCGCGTGATACTTGCCCAAGTCGAAGACCACTCCTCCATTTGGACCGGTGCCATGCGAATGCCCTGAAGTGTTTTTCGTCGGACTCTCAGCATGACCTTCGGGTTTAGCGTCCGTCGTCTCGGTCTTCTCCGAACAGCCCGCGAATGCAAACACACTGGCCAAAAGGCTCAGTCCCAAAATCTTCGTGCGTACCATCTCTGCAATCCTTTTCTCACAAAAACAAGTTGTACATCCTGCAGTGTTACGCAGCCCGCAGCAGTTCCTCATCGGAACTCTCACTGCGAACCAAACGCTCGGCATCCTTGCCTGAAAACTTCCAAAACAATCCGGGGTGGATCAAGAACTCACAGAACGTCGAAGTCACTAATCCACCCACAATCACCGTGGCAACCGGATAGAGAATCTCTAGTCCAGGTTTTTGTCCGCCAACAACGATCGGCAGCAGTCCCATCACCGCAGTAATAGCGGTCATCAGCACTGGTGCCAGACGTTCCAAGCTGCCACGCAAAACCATGCTGTCGGTGAAACCCTCGCCTTCTTCTTCCATCAGGTGGAAGTAGTGCGTCACGAGCAGAATGCCATTGCGGACTGCAATCCCACTCAGTGAGATGAAGCCGACCATGCTAGCTACCGTCAGCGATTGTTTAGTGATTACGAGTGCCAACACGCCGCCAATGAATGCGGTGGGAATGGCATTGAGAATCTGGAACGTGATCCGGGCGGACGGATAGAGCATCATCAAGACTATGAAGATGCCCGCAACCGAAACACCGGCGAGAATAGTGATTAGCAAAGTCGCCGAGCGTTGAGCCTCGAACTGCCCACCAAACTCGACAAAGTAGCCGGTCGGCATTGCGATTTGATTTCGCACTCGGTTTTCAATCTCGGTGACAGCGCTTTCCATGTCACGTCCCGATACGTTACACCGGATTGTTTGCCGTCGCCTGACGTTTTCCCGATTGATGACGTTGGGACCACTCGCAGACTGCGGGAAATCCGCGACCTCTCGAAGACGTATCTGGCCGCGTCCGTCTGGCAATTCGAGTCTTAGCTCGCGAAGGTTATAAGGGTCCGAGTGGTATGGTTCATCAAGTTTGACCACCAAATCGAACCGCCGCTGTCCCTCTAAGACTTGTGAGACGGCTTCCCCTTTGAGGGCAGTTTGTACAAAATCGGCCACATACTCCCGGCTCAACCCGTAGAACGAAAGATCGTCGGGACGTAGCACGACATGGAGTTCATCCACCCGTTCTTGCGGATCGATAATCGGGGGTGTCACCCCGGGGATATCTTGGATGGCACTCCGCACGTCACCGGCTAACTCTCGCAATTTGTCTAAGTCGTCCCCGTAGATTTTGATCCCGATCTGTGCTTTGACCCCTGAAAGCATGTGGCTGATCAAGTGCGACAACGGTTGTTCCGCTTCGATACCCACGCCCGGCACGTTGGCCCTTAAATCGTCAAGTAACTGATCGATGAACTCATCCCGGTCATAGTCGGCTTCGGAGTTCATCGTGAGGATGTATTCACCGACGTTGACCGGCTGGGCGTGTTCGTCTAGCTCAGCCCGACCGGTTCGACGGAAGAAGTGCAACACGGGGCCATCGGGATTGTCCGGCGATTTCTGTAGCTTTCGTAGTTCGGCGTCGATTAACGTGGATGCTTCGTTGGAGGCTTGCAGTGAGGAACCGCCCGGGAGCGACACGTTGACTTGGACACTTCCTTCATCAAACTTCGGCAGGAAGTCGGCCCCCAATTGGGTCAGTTGCCAAACACTGAAGCCAACGATGGCCCAGGTCAAAAGCAGCAACATGGCGGCATACCGCATGCTGAACCGGATTAGAAAACCTGCCATCCATTTGAGGCACCGCAAAAGCAGTCCGTCTTTGTGTTCATGCGACGCCTGCGTTTGTGGCAACAGGTAATACGATAAGACGGGTGTCACAGTCAGCGACACCAGCAGCGAGGCGAGAATCGAAACGATGTAAGCCACACCTAACGGCACGAACAGTCGCCCTTCGACACCGGACAAGGCAAACAGCGGCATGAAGGCCAAGACCACGACCGCGGTCCCGAAAATGATGGCCGAGCGAATTTCCATACTCGCCAGATAAACCACCACGATTGACGGCTTGGGGTTCGGGCTTGAGTTGTTTTCACCCAGCCGGCGGAAAATGTTTTCGACATCAACGATGGCATCATCCACCAGTTCCCCAATGGCGACCGCAATCCCGCCGAGTGTCATCACGTTGATCGATAGTTCTGCTCCTGTCATTTTGCCCACGAGTCGGAAGACGAGTGTGGTGATCACTAGCGACAATGGAATCGCGGTCAAAGTGATGAATGTGGTTCGAAGATTGAGTAGAAACAGGAACAACACGATCACCACGAGAACCGCCCCGATGACGAGGGCTTCTTCGACGTAATAAATGCCGCGATCAATGAAGTTCTTGAGTTGGAATAAGTCAGTGTTGATCACGACATCGGCAGGCAGCGCGGCTTCGGCATCGCGAAGGGCGGTTTTGACATCGTCGGTGAGTTTTCGTGTATCCGCGTGGGGTTGTTTGACGATGGTAATCACAACGCCCTGGTGACCATCGATACTCGCATCGCCACGTTTCGGGGCCGGACCTTCAACGATTTGGGCCACATGATGCAGCAAGACGGCCCGATCGGCGTTCATCTTGACAGGTGTTTGGCGAAGATCGGTGATGACTTGTTCCGGCAATGGTCCCAACCGACCAATCACCCGAACCGAACGCTCGCCTTGGCCTTCAACTAGAAACCCGCCACTGGCGTTCAAATTGTTCGCTTGAATTGCATCTTCGACTTCTTGCAACGTGACGTTGTACTCTTGCAGCCGATTCGGATCGACGAGGACCTGATATTGCTTCGTGTCACCGCCCATCACGATGACTTCGGCAATGCCGGGCAATTTCAACAGACGGGGCCGAATCAACCAATCCGCGGTCGTTCGCAAATCCATGCGGTCTTCGAGATCGGTGAGAAACTCCACCGAGTGCGAACGGCCATCCCAATCGAATGTCACGAGGCGATCCGGTTGTCCTTCGGCCCAACTCACATTCTCGACCGAAACTCGTTCCCAGGTTTCGAGATCATTGCGTTGGGTGGGATTCCAAACGGTGAGCTGGGATTTGTGGTCCGCCATCGTCCGTTCAGCAACGAGGCCAGTCTGCTCGATTGCGGTCAATTGACCGCCCTGTGGACCAGTCCGCCGATGGATTCCAAGATGCAGAATCTGCCCCATGATCGACGCCTGTGGTGTCATGATGGGACGAATCCCGGGTGGCATCGGCACATTTGCGAGTCGTTCAGAAACGATCTGGCGGGCATAACGTGGATCGGTTTCCCAGCCGAATTCAATGTAAATGACGTTCATACCCTGGCTGGATTGGCTACGAACATCCTCCACGCCATTCGCGCCCAAGACCGCCGTTTCAATTGGGTAGGTCACCAGTGTTTCGACTTCTTCCGACGACAGCCCCGGACATTCTGTGAGGATCACAACTCGCGGACGGTCCAAGTCCGGAAATACATCGATCGGCAGCGTTGTCGACAGGTACCCGCCGTAGACTAGTACGACAACGCAACCAGCCAGCACCAATGTCCGGTGAGTCAATGCGAGGCGAATAATGGCATTCAACATGGGATTCTCTTTGTCGTGCGTCGACTCAACGAATTGGCACTGATGCGTAGGTGATGAGCGACATCGGAGCCGGTTTTGTTGATACGTATTCCAAATCAAAGCCTTGATAAGGCACTAGTCTTCGCTCTCGTTTTTGTGCAGGCTGCCATCTGCGTGAATGTGGTAGCCTTCGGGCAAATCGTTGCCAGTTTGCGACTTCGTCATGCGGTTCAACTGAGCGGCCCCGTTCTGTACGACATACGTTCCGGGGATCACCGAACCATCGTTGGCAATGACGGTGTGCTGACGATCTTCCGCGAGAATTCGCACAGGCTTCCGCTCAAATGTGTTGACGTTTTGCGTGAAGACAAAGGCTTCGGCAAGGTCGCGGGTGACAGCATCGGACGGGAGAACAAACACATCATCAAGTCGTTCCACCCGCACTAAGATTCGTACTTTTTGCCCTGGTCGGAACCGCCACAGCAATTGCACGCCGTCTTCGTGTTGAACCACGCGCGACTCATTCTCGAGCGGCATCCGAAAGCCAAAGGTGCGATTGACGGGATCGATATTGTTAGCGATGTAGCGAATCGGAAATGTCTGTTCGATCGGCGGCCAATCCGCTGCCTCATTTTCCTGAAAATCGATGTCGACTGGCCAACCTGCTTTGGCACTTCGTTCGAGCAACTGAGTTTCATCACGAAATGCTCGGCCTTCCACACTGAGAAGCTGATGGTTGGCAAGCAGACACAAGACTTGTCCGGCTTCGACCCGATGTCCAAGTTCGACTTCACACTCTTCGACCTCGAAGGTGGCGACCGGACGCAGTGCAGTTTCGTCTGCAGTTGTCTGGATGATGGGCTGTGGTTTCGGTGGTTTCGACTCCGATGGTTGCGAAGGCACGACCACGTCGATTTCTCGGACGAATTCCCCCTGAGCGACCTGATCGATTTGGTCCGGCGTCAAACCACGGGTAGCGAGTTCTTGCCGATAGGCACGTACGGAGACTTGCAGCCGAGTGATTTGGTTGTCGACCTCGATGATCCGAGACTCCGGCAAGGCGTTGGACGCGCTTTTCAGCCGTTTTCGAGTCGCTTCCGCCAGTTCGATATCTTGCGTGGCTTTGAACAGATCGGATTGAGTTCGGTGCAGCGTCTCACTCAACAACCGAATCGTATACAGCACCTCACCAGCCTGGACGGTATCGCCTGGGAAGTTGTTGATTTGCGAGACCACACCATCCACGGGAGACACAACTCCCAGGTCACTTCGACCAGGCCGATCGATCACCATCCCGGGAACTTGAATCGATTTCCAATAGGTCTGCGGTTTGACCGACTTGGCAGTGAGGCCGAGATTGTCGATCGCTTGATCCGACAGCACGATTTTTGTTTGAGTCTCGGACTCGTCTGCCGCTGTCGACGGCGTGGTCTCGTTAACCTCAGACTGTTTCTGTTGCAGCAATGGCAACCAGCGATCCCGAGTCACATACCCCGCAACACCCACGGCAGCGAACAACGCCAGAACGAGTACGGGCTTGAGAATTCGTAAAATGGTTTTCATGCGGGACACCTTTATTGTGCTGGCTCTACTGGGGTGAGCGGCCACTGGTCTTCGAGCATCAGCCCGGCAATTTGACTCGCGGCTTGCCACATTTCGCCCAACGAGCGAATGTATTCGAGATTGGTTTCTGCCACGGCCCGCTGTGCCTGGAGAACACGAAGGTATTCAAACTGTCCGCCTTGGTACGCCTTACGCGACAATTCGTAGGTACGTTCGGCTTTCGGGAGGATGGCCGTTTTGTATCGCTCTGAACGCTCTCGGGCTGCGGAATACGTGGCGAACGCCGCTGACAACCGAGTGGCAATTTCGTTTTCAATCACGCCGACCTGATTCGCGGCTCGATGCACCCGAGATTGTGCAGTGAGGATGTTGCCTTGGTTCTTGTTCCAGACCGGAATCGGTAAGCTCACACCGATATCCCAGTCCTCCGAACGGTTTTGACTCTGGTGGGTGTAACCCGCCCCCACGGTGACGTTCGGAATGGGTTCGACTTCCGCTCGGCACAACTCCAAACGTGCTTGTTCGACCCCAATTTGTGCCGACCGGATTTCAGGATGAATTCCCAGGACGTACCACCGAACTTCGTTGAGATCGTAATCCGGCAGTTGGGTTTCCAAGTCCCCGACGAGTTTGGAGATGGGTAGGTCATGTCGGCCAACGCTCGCCGCGAGTTTTTGGTATACCCCGGGCAAGGCTTGTCGAGTCGCTTGCAAGTCTGTTCGGTAGCGTTCGAGGTCCACTTCCAATTGCACGACATCGAGTTCGGCGGCTTCTTTTGCCTTCATCAGCTCGTTGGCATTAGAAACCGACTCTTCAGCCAGCTGGACAAGGTTCGTGAGGATTTCGGCCCGACGCTGGAGCGTCAACGCTTCGAAGAATGCTTGACGGACATCGGTCAGCAGGCGGTATCGTTCGCTGACGACCGTCAATGATGCTTGATCGACTTCCTTGAGTTTGGCCGCTTCGCTCAATTCGAGTTTGTTCGCGGTCACAATTTCCTGACTGGCAAACAGGCTCCAAATTCCTCCCGGCCCGGTGCGATCACCCAGTTCATTGCCGGTGAGGTCGACAGATGGATTCGGATAGAGCCCGGCTTGGACAGCCTGGCCTCGTGCAGCGTTGACCGCCCAACTGACTTCCGCAAGTCGCGGATGGTTCTCCACGGTCAAGTTCACCAATTCCGGCAAACTCGTCACTTCAGAGACCACGATCGATTCGGAAGGCCCAGGGGCCAATTCTTCAGGAACAGCTAGTGCGGATTCCGGCTCGTCTGGCTCATCAGACTTGTCGGTCTTGCCTTCCGAATAAGCAACCGGCTGATACCGGGTCAACGTCTCAACTGGCCCCGTCACCTTGCCATTCAAAACAGGTGGCGAAGAACATCCGACGGACACCGAAACGGTGAGCGCAAGCAATACCGAAATGAATTTGCACATTCGTACCTCCCCCGCATCCTTGCGAAGAATTGAGTATGGGAAAGCGACGTATTCGGATGCCGCCACCAGTCACACCATGACGAAGGCGGGATACATCACGACAAAAGTCGAGTTTCCATGCGACCGGCGCAGCGTAAGTCAACGCCGAAAACGACATGGAAAAAAACAGCGACGAAGCAAGACGCTGGGATGCCAAAAGCGATTGGCAAAGAAAGATTTAGATCAACTGCACACCCGACCGTTCACCACGCGCGCGATCGCACAACAGCGGTGAATCGGGGGAATTTGCGTCGAATGAAGTCGCGGCTGTGTGTCGTGCCGTGTTTACGCAGCACGTGAAACAAGGCCAATCGAACTTGAGCCACTCGACCGCGTGAACGGCCATCAAAATCGAATCGCCATCCACAAGACGAACCAAGTACTCACCCGGACCGCACAAGCTTTTTGATCCGGGAAGCGACTCATGCGGCATGTCACCTGAAGGCCAAGTCACATCCCATCCAAACAGGCTCACGTGTATGTGACGATTTGGGAGTTCATCAGCAGCCGTCGAATGATGGTGCGGATGTTGGTGAGTATGGGGGTGAGGGACATTTTGAGATGCCACGCCTGAGGTGGGATTTTGATCATGACCCGCGTGCGCATGCTGAACGGCTGGGGGAATGACACTCCCCAAAACCACCGCCGCCAAAAGCAGCGATGTCAAACCGATTCGCAGAACACGGATTTCCACCACTATTTCCCCTTCGATGCCGCTGACGCCTCGAATTATATCCCGAGATTCGTCAATGGGCAATTCTCTGGATTCAAGACCAGAATTGTATGAGAGCCTTCAAATCAGCGGGACATTGGCTCCTCATACAAACTTATTGATCGGTATTTTTAGCATCAAAGCCCCATAAAAGTCGAATGAAACCAAGGTAAATTCAAGAAATCTCTCGAAGATGCAGCAGAGCTGACTGTTGATCGTTCGCAAGCGATGATGGTACCAACGCGATGGTTCGCTGATAGGTAAAAAATTGTCGCTTGGCACTGATCCCAAAGCCGCCGACTGCAGTGTCTCCCACATCGCGAAGATAGAGCAGCTTGCTCCATGCATACGGAGAAAACCGTAGAGTTGGCGAATTGCCATTGGTCGTGGATGGGTGCCAACGCCGAGAATGTGTCCAGGTTGGACCCTCATCCAACGCTTGGGACAAGTCGCGTGTTTGAGCTGGAGTCCGAAGTCTTCTGCTCGGACTCAGAGACTCGGTTTTGTTCTCGGCAGGCACGGCAATATCCTTCATCAAGACATTCAGAACAAAAGTCTTCATCGCACTGGCCACACGATTCGACAACCTCAGGAGCAAAAGTGTTGTGACACTCGTGGCAAGTCATGACGCATTCTTGGCAGACGACTTCCGAAGTTTGAGAACAGCGAATTTGTTCGTCGGCATCAATGGATGCCCCGCACGACTCACAAGTCACTCCCGACCAATCCTCCAACGCAATGTAGGCGCTGCCGGGGTTGTAGGTGTGTATCAACTGATTGACGACCTGAAAGAAATCCCCGTATCGGCCTTGCTGAAGCGCGTTCCGAATCGGCAACAATCCTTCACCTTCGCAGAGACAGTCGTCGCGAATATGCGGATGGGTGACGTGTTCATCGTCCGAGGCGTGGATTGGTTCGATCGCAATCACTGTGTAGGTCGGTAGACTCTCAGTTACCATGAGATTGAGTTCGATTCGGAACGGTCCGAGTTGAATGTCTTCGAGCACCACAGACTCGGTCGTTACGGCGATCCGCTTTTGTTGAAGGTTGATTTCCACATGCGGAAACTCGTTGAACAAGCTCGCGAGTTCGGCATACAGTTCCCGTAGCGAAACGAAAACGAACGGCCTGGCGAGTGTCCACTGCACGGTTAATTGAGTCAGTGAGGTCTCCAAGGCCCGCAAGGCTTGTTCGAGCCGCGAGCCGAGGCGTCGAGCAGATGTTGACCATCCCTTTCTAATTGCGATTTGATAAAGCTCGCTGAGCCGTTGGCACTCGGTCCATTGAGATGTTGGCAAAGACAGCGACTGAAGTTGGTTCGCATCGGATAGACGTTCGTGGAGACGGACTGCCATCCGAATGATTTGATAACGGTTGTCGGATCGAATTTGCATAGGCTTCCCCATTGAACTTTGGGTTGCAAACGAGAACAGCCGGCGGGATGGCAAGTTCGCCAAACCCTCCGGCTGCAAATCTCAATAGGTTTCAGTGCTCGTTAGTTGGCACCTTCAATTTTCCGTGGCGTGATGGAAACACGGTCGCCGTCTTGCAAAACGTGGTCAGCGGAGACCGGACCGCGGTTGAGGCGAATCAAATAGTCATCCGCCTTAGCGTGTGGGATCGTCTTCGTGAACAGCGATTGAATCGTTGTGCCTTCAATAAGTTCTTGCGTGTCTGCAAAGCCGCCGCCGTGATTCGCGATGACAAAAACTTTCATAGTCGTATCCTTGTGGATTGATAGTCTCAACGTTGAGTTTGGTCGTTAACGAGCGTCTAGCAATTCAACGGTCGTTTCAATTCGCAAAGGCAGGGCGTTTTCGCCGTGGACTGAGTTCGACATTTCGACCAGCTTCGACGGTGTCCCAATCGATCAGGGACTCGTCATCACGTTCGAGGTCTTCGAGGGGAACAAAACCACGACGCGAAATCTCGTTGATCGATTCGCGAGTGGACTGGGCTACGGCGCGGTTCAAATCGTTCTGTGTCATCGCTTGCTCCTTCATGGTCAGGAAACCTGCGACCGCCCTTGATGGACGATCGCGTGGAAAAACGCAATCGCCTCACCACGAGGCGAATAGTTCGGTGGGGTCAAAGGACGGAGATCAAACTGTCACCGTTTTTTCAGTTTGCGGGTCGACTGATGTTTCGAATTTGGACTGGATTTCCCATTCGGATGCGAACGGCCAGCAGAAAGCTTGGATTCGTCCGTGATTCGTGCAGTCTGTGTTTCAATCGTTTCGCTACCAAGAGCTGTGACATCACCTGATCCATTCAGCCGCTGCCCAACGATCAGCGCTAATGACTGTTGACGAAGTTCGGCTGCGACCTCGTCGAGACCTTGCTGTTCGTATTCATTGGCCTTCTGCAAAAGTTCTGCTTTCCGTTCGGCATGGCGGCTAAGAAACTCAGCTTCCAGTTCGAAGTGGGCATCAGCGGCTAATAGAGTTTTGAGTCGCTCGCTGATCTTTTGAAAAATCCACAGCATCGGGTCATCTCCTTGTCAAAATTCTTGGACCTTGAGTTCAGTCAATGCGGGATCAGCCAGTTTTGCTCCAACCACTCGCGTTCGGCCCGTAATGCCTCGGAACGCGATCGAAACGGCCCCAGGACCGGGCCGCTAACCAAGCTCAAATCCGCGGTCCATTCGCTTTCAGGGTTTGGCTCGACCTGGGAGCCACGCGCGATTCTCGGTTGTCCAAGTCGGTGGATGTCGAGCGTTTCGTCATATAGGCAACGAATATCACCTTGCGGCGTGACGATGATCTGCATACCGCTCACCTCGGTTTCCGCAAAATGTTGCGACGAGGTCGATCGATCAGCAAATCATCGAGAGCCTCTCGGACTTGACCAAGTCCAGTGGCGACGTGTTGACGCAGATTGGCGTTCTCGCGAAGTTGTTGAGGCCGGACGCCCTGTACGATCTGCTGCGCGTTGGCGACAAGTTCGTCAAGCTGCTCGTTGGAACGGACATTCAACATCCGAAACCGCTCGAAAAACTCAGTCAGGTTCGAGATCGCCGTATCCCGAAAGACCTTAGGTTTGCCATCGGTATCACCTCGCAAACGCTCGGTAAGATGCTCGATGAGCCTGGTAAGCTCCTCAGTGAACGTCGCTTCGGCCAATTGCACCGCTTCATCAAATCGAGCCCGCACCCGTCGACATTCACCTTCGTATAACTCCGGGCTGAGGTCCCGCAAATAGTTTGGAGGTTCCACACTTGGATAATCGTGCTCGATCGCAAACATGCCGACGAGCGACGCGGGATAGTCGCTGGAGTCAAACAATTCACCGAGCCGTTCCCGCGCGGCCATTCGCAACTCTTCGTAGTGACGATCCAGCTCCAATACCGCGTCATCGAGCTCGTCACGGAATCCCGCGATGTGTTCATCGAACTCGTGAATAGAATGCTGTTGAATTAACCGAATTCCCGGCTCCGGAAACGGCAGACTCACGCCTTTCCAATAGGCGATCGTACGTCCTCGAATCGCGGTCACAGCTTTGTAGGCTGGATGGGTCGTGTCGAGCAGCTTCTTTCCCGCCGAGAGGAACTTGCCCTCAGCACCGAACGAGTCGGCGGCTTGATTCTTCTGAGCCGATGTCAAGGACTTCCTGACCCCTAACCAGGTAAATCCAAGCCGGGCTGCGGCCATCGTTGTTCGTAGCCGTTTGCTTGGGCTTTCTGTTTCTTGAGTCACTGGTTCATCCAGTAATTCCGTCATGATTGGGCCTTTCAATGAGAAAAGCCGCTTGGAGACCCAGAGGGAGTCCTAACGGCTTTTGTAACAAAAAAAAACTGCTCGACTAGTTTTGTGATGGGTCGCGATTCTCACGTCGCCGCGACTTTGGATTTCCCTGTGCGTGTTGATACAGGCCAGGCTGATTTGCCGACAAACAACGCCCACTCGCCCAGTTCCGCAAACGCTCGACAGATTCACCAGCAGTCACTGCGACTGGTACGACATTTTGAGCCGCTTGCATCAGTGGCACATCAAGCAGCGCTGCCAGCCGGCAACATGCTTTGATTTCTGCACCAGTCCAGTTTGTATCGTTCGGTAACGGTTGGTCCTGGTCGATCTCATACAGACCGAGATAGATTCTCCAAATGGCATCCCGTTCCTCACGGCTGGGAAGGTCGAGGAAGAAGATGCCGTCGAAGCGTTCACTCCGACCAAATTCGGGAGGGAGTTTGGACACATCGTTGGCGGTACAAACCACGAACACATCAGACTGATGATCATTGAGCCACGACAAGAACTGACCAAACATCCGCGATGCCACACCCGAGTCTCCATTCGCGTTCATTCCGGCAAACGCTTTCTCAACTTCGTCGATCATGGCGACACAGGGGCTCATTGCATCGACGATCCGTAGCGCCTGGCGAGTCCGCTCTGTAGGATAGACTGCCAGCGAGTTGCCACCTTGCGGTGGTACTTTTCCAACAGTCC